>CAYSLN010000011.1:0-21268 GCA_964431825.1 uncultured Pirellulales bacterium
ATCCTTAGACGGTTGATCATACCCGCCAGAAGAGCGGTTATGTAACAGATAAGTGAAATGAATCCTAATCCGCTGGCAAGGAAAGCTACAAAAATATAAGGTGAAAATGCCCCGGTTGTAAAATAATGCCATAGCACAAATATACCACACGCCAAGAACAATACCAAAAACACAACGCTTATTCCCCCGAAAACATGCATCGGCCGGTAGTCCCTGAAGGCTCTCAGCATAATCACCATACTGTTCCAGCCGTATCGCCAGAGATTCGACGCTACTTTGCTTTCACCGACCTTGCGAACGCCGATGACCTCAACCGGCACCTCGACAATCCGCAGGCCACGAAACGCCAGATCAAGTATCACCTCGTGTGTATAGGTGTGCTTCCCCAATAGTGTCGCACGCAGACTCGCGTCACGACTATACGCCCTGAACCCACAGGAGACATCACGTAGCTGCTGGTCGGCCAGACTGTTCACGATATTAGCCACCCTCCTGTTGCCCCATTTCTTGATCCACGGCATATTGGGAACCAACTTAGGGTCCGCGAACCGACTGGCGGTAACCATATCAGCCTCGCCCCGAATAATAGGAGCAATCAGCTTCGGAATAGCTCGAGGGTCGAACTGACCGTCGGCATCAATGTTAACAATAATATCAGCCCCAAGACTAAGCGCGGAACGCAATCCTTCTCCAAAAGCAGCTCCAAGACCCTTGTTGTGACTGAAGCTGACAACCTTAGCCCCCGCACTGGTCGCCATCTTGGCAGTCTCGTCGGTGCTGCCGTCATCTATCACAACAACATCGATTCTCTTTACCTTGTCAATATCTTTAGGTATATCCTTGATTACCTGGCCTACTGTAGCGGCTTCATTAAAGGCCGGTATAGTCACAACCATTGATATAAATTTATCTTTGGACATCGTAGCACTACTTATAACATTAGCTTAACGGAGATGTTTAAGAATTCGGCCCACGGCCCGGTAATCTTGAGCAAAAAAGCTAATGCATCGGAAACTTCTCGCATAATTCAGCCACTTTGGCTTTTATCTGTCTTCCAAATGAATTATCTATCTTATATTCGGTCTCACTAACTATATCTACACTTTTTAGCACCGCATCTATCAGCTCTGCAACGGTCTGCATCTGTTCGGGCCCCATCCCGTTTCTCGTAACAATAGGCGTGCCTAATCTTATGCCGCTGGTAACTGCAGGACCTTTGTTATCGTAAGGCAGCCTGTTCATATTGACAACTATGCCGCAGTCCTCGAGAGACCTCTGCGCTATCACGCCGGTCAGGCCGTCTTGAAAATTCGCGACGTTTATTAGAATCATATGGTTGTCTGTCCCGCCGGTAAGCACATCATGTCCCAAATCAAGCAGGGCACTCGCAAGGTTCTTTGCGTTCTCTATAATCTTGAATTGCCTGGCCTTGTATTCCCCAGAGAGCGCCTCTTTAAAGAAAACTGCCTTAGCCGCGATGTTATTCAAATAAGGTGTCCCCTGTAGCCCCGGAAATGTCGCCTTCCTTATATGTTCCCACAAAGCTAAAGATTTTGTCCCCACCTTTATCTTCTGGCCAAAATCCTTGCCCATCACTATCAGGCCGCCACGAGGCCCTCCCGGCTTATACGTACTTGTCGTCGTAAAGTGTGCATAATTTACAGGCGAAGGATGAGCCCCAGCCATCACCAGCCCCGCTATATGCGATATGTCCGCTAAAAGATACGCCCCAACGCTTTCCGCAATCTCTCTGAACTTCTCAAAATCTATTATTCTGGAATAGGCGCTGGCACCACATATAACAAGTTTCGGTTTTACTTCGACCGCCTTGTCCCTGATTGCATCGTAATCCAAAAGAAAGGTCTCCTTGTCAACATAGTAATTCTCCACATCAAAGAACTTACCTGTAAAGGAAACCGTTGCCCCGTGTGACAGATGCCCGCCCTGGTCAAGGCCAAGGCTAAGTATTTTGTCGCCTCTCTCCAGCAAAGCGGTAATGATAATCTGGTTGGCACTTGTGCCACAATGAGGTTGTACATTTGCATACCTGGCGCCAAAGGCCTCCCTGGCCCTGCTGACCGCTAACTCCTCCAGTTCGTCAACAACCTCGCAACCCCCGTGATATCTGGCACCAACAAAACCTTCGACTGTCTTGTTCTGAACCACCGAGCCAAGAGCCGCTAAAACAGCCTTCGAGCATTGGTTCTCCGCCGCAATAAGCTGAAGCGTATTTTGAAGTCTCTCGTGCTCCTTCGATATTAATTGATAAACCTCCCCATCCGCTTCTCTCAGAGCATCGAATACGCCTTTGTGATACCCTTCGCTATCCGGCTGTTTTCGTCCCCGGCTTTGAACTAACTCATATACCTTACCGTCCGCTGCCTTGAGAACTTCACTGATATCCTTATCCACCAACATCCTGTCTTCTTCCTATGAACCCAGAACTAACCTCAGAATATCGTTATAAGTCAGATACAGAAAAAGAGCTACAATCAACCCCAGCCCCGCATAAGATATTACCTCCTGAACACGAATGCTCACGGGCCCGCCTTTCAGCTTTTCAACAATCAACAATACAAACACACCGCCATCCACTACAGGTATAGGGAGAAAATTTATCACCGCTAAATTGGCACTTATAAAAGCAAGAAGGTATAGAAAGCTGACAAACGAATGCTCAACAGCCTTATAAGTCACCGTCGCAATACCAACCGGCCCGCTCATTGCATCAAGACTAACGCTCCTGGAAAAAAGCTGCTTCAAAGTAATATAAGTTTGAACAATAAACCAGACACTCTTCTTGCTGCCCATCACTATGGCGTCACCCAATCCATCAGCTTTATACAGCCTTTCCATAAACTCAAACGGAATATGTTCAGCAAAATAAGACCTCGCTGCCACAACTCCTCCAGAATCATCAACATCCAGAGAAACCTTCCCCTTCGTATCATCATTGAGACGCCAGCCAATTGTGATTCGCTGCCCTGGATGCCGCCTGATTTCCCGCACGCACCCGTAAAAGTCCGATACCTCAACTTTTTCAACCGTAGTTATCTTCGCCCCGCGCGGAATCTCCAGCGGCAGGGGACCACCTTCCGAAGTTATCGTCTTGGCTACTACAGCATGCTCTGCATCAAGTGCAAGAGCAATCCCAATCAATACTCTACCTCCATCGGCCGAACGCCTCGGCACAACATTAACTGCCACAACCTCCTCGCTGCCGTCTTTAGCTGTACGCAATACCTTTATGGCCAATTCCTCGTCTTCGTATTCCTCAACAACGTCTCGCATCTCTTTGTAAGTGGGGTTCTCGAGTTCACCAACCGCAAGAACAATGTCACCCGCCTCTAAATACGGCCCGGCATCATTACCGTCAGACTCAACATCCCCCTTGCCAAATAGCAAGTCCAATCTACCCCTGACTTTTCCCAACAGAGACGATGGTTCACCTTTATCAAAAGCCCGCCTGTCTGCAACAGCCGTTATCCGCAAACGCGGAACCATCGAATAAATGTGGTTAAGGTCCGACTCGGATTTAACATCAACATCAGCATGGCTCAAATTAAGCGGAACCTGCGCTTCAATTAGTTCAGTGCCTCCTCCTTTAACGTCGCGCTCGGCCGTCAACGTCACCGTTGGAGCAAGAGCTTCCTCCACTACCTGCTCCATCTGCCAATAGCTCTGCACCTCCGTGCCGTTGACAGACCTGATACGGTCACCGGGTTTCAGTCCCGTCTTCTCAAACAAGGCATCAGTCTCGTAAACATCCGCTATCTTCAAAGTCATCGGTTGCAAAAAGCCAAAAACCCTCACCGGCATCTCGGGCATCTGCTCCGCCACAAGCGCAAAATTCTCTTCGGACCCGTCCTCGTGTCGTACCCTCAATGGAACAGCTTCACCCTTATCCGACAAGGCCGCCGCCATCAGAATATTGCCATAGTCCAGGTCGTCGCTCTTGCCGGCTATGTCGATTACCTCATCCCCAGCCTTCAAACCTGCACGAGCTGCAGGCGAATCCGGAACCACCCCGCCAATCACTGCCGGCAGGCGGTTTATCCCGATAAGATAGACAAACATCATAAGAACTACCGCCGTGATTACGTTAAAAGTAACACCAGCAGCTATCACTGCCATACGAGCACCAGTCGACTTGTTACCGAAAGACCGAGGATCATCTACCTGCTTGTCCGCACCCGTGTCGTCCTGCCCGAGCATCTTAACATAACCAGCAACAGGAATAAGACCGATACGGTACTCAGTCTCACCCACCTTGCCGCCTTTGCCGACCGTAAAACTCAGCATGCCATCACCCGACTCGTCGTTCTCTTTGGGGAAAAACTTCGGCAGTATCCGAAATCGCAGACCCTTCTCCGTCCTCCTGGCACCAAGCAAAACAGGAGGCAGAAAAATCGAAAATACCTCCACCTTTATATCCGAAAGCTTCGCCACGAGGAAATGCCCACACTCATGGATAAACACCACCGCACTGAAACCCATCACCGCAAGAAATATGTGCCACGACATGCGAATATTGCCACTGATAAGATAAACCCCGGCGGCAACAATGATAACCAATAACACCAACCGCGAATATTTCGATGACCCTTTTGCTCCAGACATTACAACACCTTATATTTTGCCTCGTGATTCCTGCTCTTATGCCCTTACGCCCTTATGTACCTCAGCACTAACCTCTCGCCTGGCCCACGCGTCCGCCTCAAACACTTCCTCGAGTGACGAACAGCTCCTGACATCGTGCTTATTCAGGCAATGCTCTATCAGCTCCACTATATTAACAAATTTAATGCTTCCCTCAATAAACTCCTGCACCGCCGCCTCGTTCGCTGCGTTGAAAACAACCGCGGCCGTGCCGCCTGTTCGTGCAACCTCATAACCTAATGACAGTGCTCTAAACACTTTCACATTGGGTTTCTCAAACGTAAGTTCCCCGATTTCTTCCAGTTGTAAACGCTTGGAAAGCCCCGCAACACGCTGCGGATAAGTCAAAGCATACTGAATCGGCAAAGACATATCAGGCTCGCCCAGCTGCGCCACCACCGACCCATCCACAAATTCGACAAGCGAATGAACTATCGATTCGGGATGAATCAGAACCTCTATCTTTTCCACCGGCATATCAAAAAGCCAGCGGGCCTCAATCACTTCAAATGCCTTGTTCATCATAGTCGCAGAATCAATTGTTATCTTCGGTCCCATGTCCCACACAGGATGCGCAAGAGCCTGCTCCAAAGTAACGTCTTGCAGATCCTCCACAGTGGCTTTTCTAAATGGCCCGCCCGAGCCGGTCAAAATGATTTTGCGAACCTCCTGCCGCTGACCCGACCGCATAGCCTGGTAAACCGCCGAATGCTCACTATCGACTGGCAAAACAGTGCTGCCGTTTTCCCTCGCAGTCTTCATAAGAAGTTCGCCTGCGATAACAAGCGGCTCTTTGTTTGCAATAGCAACTCTCTTGCCACTCTTTACAGCCGCAAGAACCGAAGGAAGGCCCGCCGAACCAACAACTGCCGTCAGAACCGTATCAACCTCGGCAAGTTCCACAATCTCTATCAAGCTCTCCGGCCCGGCCAGAACTTCAACATCCAAATCGCCGACCAACTCACGAAGCTGACCCGAATAGTCCGTGTTTGTAATAGCTGCATACTTCGGCCTGTGCCGCCTCGCCTGGTCAGCCAAACTCTCAACACTGCTATGGGCACTTAAACCTACTACCGCGTACTCAGGCCCAAGCGCATCGATTACACGCAATGCACTCTGGCCAATCGACCCTGTCGAACCCAAAACAGCAATATTTCTAGCCATAGACATAAAACCAATAATATGGCAAGCACCGCTCACTGTCAAGATAGAAGACCGATGAGCAAAAACATCATCAACAGCTCTATTCGCCCTAAAGCACTCTAAAAACTTTTTTTAATGAAATCGCCCTCTTTATGACGATAATTTACTCAAGCGAGAAAACTGCTCGTTTGGAGCCCTCTTGAATTGGGGACGAAAGAATACTAACGTAAAACTTAATTGGGGGTTTGAGCGCCAGTTACAACTTAGTACATAACCAACTGCAAAACCACAGGCTAAATTATGAATAGAAAAATCTCTGTATTAATAGTAGAAGACGAAGAGCATATCCGCAAGGTACTCGAATACAACTTAAAACTGGATGGCTTTGAAGTACACTCGTCCAAAGATGGCTCAAGAGTCATCGAACTCGCCGCAGAAATACAGCCGGATGTGATTTTGCTGGATTGGATAATGCCCGGAAAGAGCGGATTACAAGTCCTGACAGAATTTAAGCAGGACAAAACGACGGAAAATATACCCGTCTTTATGCTGACCGCCAAAGGAATGACCGCCGATGTTGGACAGGCCTTGTACGAAGGTGCTGATGACTACATAACAAAGCCCTTCGACCCCATGCAGTTAGGCAAAACAATTATGAAAAAACTTCAAAAGCTCGCAACAACCAAAAGCAAATAAAAAGCTGCTCATCCACGCTCTATATCGGAAGAGGAACTTCTTTCGCCTTGCAGGCCTCTTACCCACATCAGATTACGCTCAAAATCGAGTACCAACACCGTATCCTGGAAATACTGCATACCTACCAATCCCTGGCACTGACCAAGAAGGGGGCTGTCATCTGGGAAAACCGAAATCTGCGCATCCTTGACAATCCTGTCCCCAACAGAAAGCTCCGATATAATTCCGCGACCACACTCCAGCCAGCCAATGTATGGGTACAAATCTTTGGCTTTGGATAGCTTGACGCCTTGTATCCTCTGGCACAAAACCCCCCAGAGTGCTTCGTCAACAGCCAGCCCTCTTCCACTGCCTGTGTCGAGCTGAAGTTTAGTCAACTCCCCCGCAATCGGAATCTTAACGAAAAGAAAAGCATTTCCAGCCAAATCTTCGTCAATTGTAAATGGATATTTTACCCACAAATCCGGCCCGCCGCACTCGAACACTATCTCAAGCGAAAACTCCACTTCCTCCCTGATGCCATCAAAAACAACATACTTGAACTCTCGTAAAGCCGGCAATCCAACAATGATGGAATCGTCTCTGCTGACTGACAACAATCCAAACAACTTAGATTCCAGGTGCCTCGCCAAATAGAAACATGGGCTGTCAGTGAAGGTTAGTCCTCCGATACAGAGTTTGGGCAGATGGGAAAGCCCCCAATTGTAATCTTTGGAATCAGCCTTATCCGTCTCCACAGGGTAAATCGGAAGATTGTTATGCAAAACATGGATGTCTTTTATGAAAAGAGACCGCGAAGCTCCTGTATCTAACAGAACCGGATACTTTTGCCCGGCTGACACCTCGCCCTCAACTACCATGAAACCATTTGTCGAATACAGCTTGTGGTACTTGACTCGACATGGTTTCCCCTGGCTTATCCGCCCGCTTACTCCCCACCGCAAATTCTGGTCCAAATCCCCGTTTTGCGAGGCTTTAACAGAATCCGGCACATCTTCAATGTCCATCAAGCGTATGCCGGACCTGTTTTGGAGACCCTTAGCGTCTACAAACTCATAATGAAGAGGTCTAATCGAGCATCCAGCCTGCAAACACAGAAAGAAACCACACAAACTACTTAACATCACCCTTCGCATATTCAATCCCAAATGGAGCAGGCTAAAAGAAGCCCTCCGGGAATAGAACACCTAAAATCAGCTATTATTCTATCATTTCCGACCCTCCCTGTCAAGTAACTCAAAAGAAGGAGGTACGTCCGAAAATATGCAGGCAGATTTACACCTCTAATACAGGGTGTGTAGTTAAGGGGTGAGCTAAATCTGACGATGGTTTAGGTATATAAAAGCGCCCAAGAAGCGCAACATCTCCAAAGAGGATGCCTTCCTCTTTGGCTTGAAGGGAAGGTCATAGATGCTTATGACTTATCGAGATGTTTTGAGGGGCTGGCTGAGCGGAATCACGCCAGCTTCTAAACAGGGCCTTTTTTGGGGGGGTACGCGGAGTACCATGGGGCTTACCAATCACTACTTGCACTATAAAAGCTCAACGCAAGGCAAATGCCCAGGAGATGAGAAAGATTTTAGTCTAAAGTAGAGGTTCTAAATATGTTCACGAAAAAAAAAGTCACAAACTGGTGCTTACTTGCTTTCGACATCCAAACTTCGCTAAATCCCGGCACAAATGCTGCCAACGATACTGCTGTGATACCTGGCGCCAGACTCAAGATGCTCTTCTGAACGTATCAGTAAAAGTTTGTTGGCTGTTAAGAACAAAACTAAAAATAAATATAAAGGGTAATTAAGATGAGTGACGCAGGTTTCAAAAACAAAAAAGCAATATGCCTGATCGCCTTACTTACAATTGCCGCCATTGCTGCAGTGTTTTTTCTAAGACAAGAAACACCAACGGCATCTCAGGCAAAGCTGTCAAAACAAGTCGAAAAGACAGTTCTGCCTGAACTCCTCCAACCTGCGAAGCAATTTAAGGTTCTCTGCGTGATGAGCTATCATTCACCATGGAAATGGACGGATGACCAGCTCCAGGGATTCAAGGAGTCCTTGAACGGCCTTAATGTACAGTACAAGGTCTTCCAGATGGATACAAAACGACAGAGCTCCGAGCAGTGGAAAACAAAGGTTGCGGCACAGGCAAAGGAACTTATCGAAACCTGGAAACCGGACCTGGTGTTCACAGGCGATGATAACGCACAGCAGTACGTTACAAAGGATTATGTCAATACGGACATACCCTTTGTCTTCTGCGCAGTCATCGCAAATCCCAAGGACTATGGGTTCGTAGGGAGCAAAAACGTCTCTGGTGTTTTGGAACGAATGCACTTTGTACAGACCGTGCAACTGTTAAAGCAACTGGTACCCGATGTTCGCAAAATAGCTATCATCACGGACACGGGCAAAATGTGGGGCCCTATGATAGAAAGGCTCAAGCAAAGCGAAAGCGAACTGCCGCAGGACGTAGAAATTGCAGGTTATCATGTGCTCGAAACCTTTGAAGAGTATAAGAAAACAATCAAAGACTGCGAGGGTAAGGCCGATGCGCTGGGGATGCTTGGTGTTTTTGAATTTAAAGATGAAAATGGCACTAACGTGCCATTAGAACAGGTTCAGCGCTGGACGGTGGAAAATAGCCGGCTGCCTGATTTTGCATTTTGGCGTGACCGGGTTGACAAAGGTACACTCTGTGCAGTTACAGTATCAGGTTTGGCCCAGGGCAAAGCGGCTGGCAAAATAGCCAGAAGCATATTAGTTGAGGGTCATAACCCCGCCAGTTGCCCAATGAAGGCAACCGAAAAGGGTGTACCCATTGTGAACCTCGCCAGGGCCAGAAGGTTAAATCTAAATCCAAAGTCGAGCACACTTTTGACGGCTAGAGTTGTCACAGAACTTCCCTGGTAATAGCTATGAAATTCGGTGTACGTGAAAAAATCCTGGTAATTACTGTTACGACCTTTTTGCTGGCAATTGCCGTCAATACTCTGGTTATGAGCCAAGTATTTAGAAAAGAGTATTCTGACGCACTGCAGCCAAAAATGGATGTCATCGCGAACACCCTCGGGTCACAAATAGAGAGACTAACAGAACTCGGGATAGCCATAGACGGTATCGAGGGATTTGAGGCCCAGTGTCAGGAAATACTCCAAAAACACAAAGATGTGGCCTATGTTATGGTGACGCGAACAGACGGCAGGATCTTGTTCCACAATGACCCGAAACACCACGATACCACGATAAACGATCCGGAAATCCTCAACGCCACAAAATACATAGACAAACCACAGGGTCAGATAAGAATCGGCTGTGTGGAAGTGGATGGTTTCTGGAAGTTTAGCATCGCTGATAATGGCCTTGGAATTGAAGAAAAATACTTCGAAAAAATCTTCCAAATGTTCCAGACATTATCAGCATGTGATGAGTTTGAAAGTACAGGTGTCGGCCTGTCAGTAGTGAAAAAAATTGTCGAAATGTATGGAGGAAAACTCTGGGTCGAATCAACAATGGGCGAAGGAAGCGTATTCCTATTCGTATTACCAAGTCAAGAAATGGGGGTTAAAAATGCAACAGTGGAAGCCAATACTATTAGTTGAAGATGACAGCGTAGATGCGATGACAGTCAGGCGCGCATTTGAGCAGCTGGAAGTTCCGAAATCACTGGTCCACGTGGCCAATGGCGAAGAGGCCTTGGAGTACTTAACAAATGAAAACAACGAATTTCCCTGCGTCATCCTTCTGGACCTGAACATGCCGAAGATGAACGGAATTGAATTTTTGAAAATAGCCAAAGCCGACGATATGCTCAGAAGAATTCCCATTGTGGTCCTGACCACATCCAAGGAAGAACGCGATATAGTCGACAGCTTTAATCTCAGTGTTGCCGGCTACATAATCAAACCCGTTGATTACGAAAACTTCCTGGATAAAATCGGGACAATCTACCAATACTGGAGCCTAAGCAAAATACCGAGCAAAACACCTAATGAACCCAAATAAAAGGTATAAAGTTCTACTAATCGAAGATGATATAATCGACCAATCAGCCTTCGAGCGGCTGGTCAAAGAGCAACAGCTCCCCTATGATTATAGCATAGCCGGCTCCTTCGCCCAGGCTGTGAGCATCCTGGATGCCGAAAAATTTGACGTCGTAATCGCTGACTACTCCCTCGGCGATGGTACAGCGTTTCATGTCTTGGAGTTAACGCAGGACACACCTGTCGTCTTCGCAACAGGTGCAGGTGATGAAGAGGTCGCTGTCAAGGCAATGAAAGCCGGCGCCTACGATTACGTGATAAAGGACCTCTCACGCAACTATTTGAAAGTCCTGCCGCAGGTCGTAATAAAAGCCATGATGCACAAAGAGACCGAGGATGCACTGAAAGATTACCACAATAACCTCGAAACACTCGTAAAGCAACGCACTGAGCAGCTCGCCGAAGAAAAAGAACTCCTCTCGGTAACCTTCTCAAGTATGACTGAGGGCGTTATCGTGGTGGACGCCGAAAAAAGAATCGTACTGTTCAACAAAGTGGCTGAAAATCTGACAAAATGGACGTTTAATGAAGTGCAGGGAAAAGTGGTCGATGAAATCTTCCGCATCATCGACGAACGAACGAAAAAAAACACCGAAAGCCTTGTCGATAAAGTCCTTGGCTCCGGGCAAATGCAAAGTGGAACCGACCGCGATGTCCTTATCGCAAGAGATGGCAGCGAGTGTCCTGTTTCCGCTACCGCCGCACCTATTCACAGAATTCGCGAGGCCGTGTTCGGCGTTATTGTCGTTCTCCGAGATGTCTCTCGCGAACGCGAGCTTGACCGCATGAAAACGGATTTTGTTTCTTCCGTATCGCACGAATTACGCACGCCCCTGACCTCAATCAAGGCATATATTGCGACAATCCTGCGCGACCCAGATATGCCTGAACAGACCAGATGCGAGTTCCTAAACACAATCAACGACGAATCAGACCGCTTAAAAAATCTGATTGAAGGTCTTTTGGAAATATCGCAGATTGAATCAAGGACTATCAAACTCCAGTGGAAACCTGTGGATATTGCCGTCGCCATCAGGCAGGTCTTGCCCGTTTTACAACCTCTGGCCGATAAAAAAAATATCCACCTCCAGGCCGATATCAGCGATGAAGCCGTCGAACTCCACGCTGACGAAAGCAGAATCAGAACAATGGTCACAAACCTGCTCGATAACGCAATCAAGTTTACACCTGAACAGGGCCGGGTATCCGTCTCAGTAAAACGCGAAAACCAGGAACTGCTCATAAGCGTTAGTGACACGGGTATAGGAATACCCACAGATACACTCCCGAGAATATTTGACCGCTTCTACCGCGTACACCACCCAGACAAACAAATCCCCGGTACGGGACTGGGCCTCGCTATCGTCAAAGAAATAGTGGATATACACGCCGGCAGAATTGAGGTCGAAAGCGAACCCGACAAAGGCACCACCTTTACGATCTTACTGCCGTTAAAAACTCGGGCCACACTCCACGCCTAAGAGCTTTTAAGCCACAAAGGCAGGGATTCCAAGAATAAACCTCCAAAATCTTCCCTTAACCTCCGGGACAGTTATTATCGAAAGCCATTATTGACGAAACTGCTTCACTCGGGTATCCTTAATAGATTATGGATAAATCGTAGAGCAATAAAAACTAAGAGATTTCTTCAGATTCGTTTGTCTGATCTTTAACTATCGGCAACATTTTTAGGATTCCTGTAATGCTTAAAAGAACACATAACTGCGGCCAGCTTCGGATCGATGACGTCGGAAAAAAAGTCGTCCTGGCCGGTTGGGTCCAGTCCTATCGCGACCACGGCAATCTCGTATTTATCGACCTGCGCGACAGAGAAGGACTTACACAATTAGTCTTTAACCCCCAAACTCAACCCGATGTCCATAAGTTGGCAAGGACAATCCGCTGTGAATGGGTAATAGCCGCCAGAGGTATCGTTCAGCCGCGAAGCGAGGGCATGGAAAATCCCAAAATGATAACCGGACAGATTGAAGTGGCAATCGAAGAACTTCAAATCCTCAATGCCTCCAAAACCCCGCCATTTGAAATTGACAGCGCCGAAAAAACAAACGAAGAGATCCGCCTGACCAGCCGATACATCGACCTGCGAAGACCCCAAATGCAACACAAACTCAAAACACGTCACCGCATCACTATGATTGCCAGAGACTACTTCGATAAATTGGGCTTCTGGGAAATTGAAACGCCAATGCTCGCAAAGAGCACCCCCGAAGGAGCAAGAGATTTCCTCGTACCCAGCAGACTGCTCAAAAACTGCTTCTATGCGCTGCCGCAATCACCCCAGCTTTTTAAGCAAATACTCATGGTCAGCGGCGTCGATAAATACTTCCAGATAGTACGCTGCTTCCGCGATGAAGACCCACGGGCCGACCGCCAGGCAGAGTTTACACAAATCGATGTCGAAATGAGCTTCGTCGATTCCAACGATGTCATCGGTGTCCACGAAAATCTCGTAGCTAAAACATGGAAACGAATACTCGATGTGGACGTCAAAGCCCCAATGCGGCGAATGTCCTTCAAGCAGGCGATGGCAGACTACGGCACCGACAGACCCGACCTGCGGTTCGATATGAAGCTAAAAGATATCTCCGACATCGCAAAACAAAGCACGTTCAAAGTATTTACCTCAACACTTGAAAATGGCGGTATCGTAAAAGGCCTTTGCGCCCCTAACGGCGAAAAATACTCCAGAAGCGATATCGAAAAAACTCTCACAGACTTCGCTGCCGACTATGGCGCAAAAGGATTGGCCTGGTGTAAGGTCAAACAGGACAATGGCGCACTTTCCCTCGCCGGAGGCTCCGCAAAGTTCTTCAGCCCCGAATTACAACAACAGTTAATCCAACACTTCGACGCCAAAGATAATAACCTGCTCTTGTTCGTCGCCGACAAAGAAAAAAATGCCAACAAAGCCCTGGCTCCGTTACGATGCAAACTCGCTAAAGACCTCAGGCTTTACGATGAAAAGGCCTTTGAATTCGTCTGGATAGTGGACTTCCCGCTTCTCGAGTGGAACGAAGACGAAAACCGATACGATTCGCTGCACCACCCGTTCACCGCCCCCGTGCCCGAGGACCTGGAAAAGCTCGAAACCGACCCCGCAAACATCCGCTCTCAGGCCTACGACATCGTCGTCAACGGTTCCGAAATTGGGGGCGGCAGCATTCGTATCCACCAACCGAAAGTCCAGCAGAAAATCTTCGACCTCCTCAATATATCCAGAGAACAGGCACAGAAAAGGTTCGGCTTCTTCCTGAAGGCCCTTGAATACGGCGCTCCACCCCACGGTGGCATAGCATTCGGTCTCGACAGAATGGTCATGCTGCTTACAGGAACGGACAATATCAGGGACGTCATCGCCTTCCCGAAAACTCAGCGAGGCCAGTGCCTCCTGACAGATGCACCCAGCGAAGTCGACCAGAAACAGCTCGACGAGCTTAACCTCAGAACGCAAAGACACTCGCACATAACCGAGCAAAAACCTGACGAGCCAAACTCATAAGCCAATGGCTGTAAAAAACATAGAACTTCAAAATCAACCGGTGGTGGAGATGGTTATATGTTAATACTCCTGCAACAATGGCAAATAACAATCTGGCTGATTGCTGTGCCTGTTCTGGTAGGACTGATAGGCCACTTTGTAATCTTCAAAATCCTGCGAAAGCTCGCCCAAAGAACCGAAACCCCCATCGATGACCTGCTGGTCAAACACTGTTACAGACCACTACAATGGACTATCGTTGTCTTTATAATCCGACTGGATATAGAAGCAGCTATGCCCGCAGTAAGTAAGACTTCCCAAGAACCGGTGTCACTGACCACTGTATACCACATCCTGAGCCTCCTGCTGATTGCACTAATCTCATGGCTGTTGGTAAAATTCGTCTGCGTCTTCGAGGACTACATCATCAGCCATTTTGAAATGGATGCAAAAGATAACCTGCGGGCTCGCAAAATTTATACCCAGATAAAAGTCCTCAAGCGCATCGCACTCATTATTGTCGCTACTATAGCCCTGGGAACAATGCTCATGACCTTCCCAAAAGTAAGACAGTTGGGAACAACGATTCTGGCGTCCGCCGGGATTATCGGCATTATCATTGGTATGGCCGCCCAGAGAACTATAGGAACCCTTATCGCAGGCCTTCAAATCGCCTTCTCTCAGCCGATTCGAGTAGACGATGTAGTCATAGTGGAAAACGAATGGGGCCGAATTGAAGAGATAACCCTTACATACGTCGTAGTAAAAATCTGGGACTTGCGACGCCTGGTCATCCCCATCACATATTTTATAGAAAAACCCTTCCAAAACTGGACCCGCGTGACTGCCGACATACTCGGCACAGTTTACATCTATGTTGACCACACAGTGCCCGTCGACTCTGTAAGACAGGAGCTCCAGCGCGTTCTACAAAACTCTCAATCCTGGGACCGAAAGGTATGTGTGCTTCAGGTCACTAACACCTCCGAGCGAACCATCGAGCTGCGTGCCCTAATGAGCGCCAAGGATGCCTCGACTGCGTGGACCCTGCGTTGTGAAGTCAGAGAAAAACTCGTGGAATTCCTCAGAGAAAAATATCCACAGGCCCTGCCCAAACTAAGAGCCGAACTACAAAAGCAATGAATGAGTCTATAATCCAGTGAATATACAATGTTGCGAGTTGTAAGATTATATCTAAAACACCTGTGGCAATGGCTCTTGAAGCGTCTAAAACTGACGCCTCTGTCACTTGCAAAAAAATGTCAGCTGACGTTTGGCGTCACAGTAGTCTTTACACTTGCACTCGCGCTGCTCCTGCCATACATCTGGATGAGCCAGCTTACAAAAAAGGCCCTCCTCGACGCCAACAAAGCAAAGGCTCAATCGCTGCTAATGCACCTGCACTTTCAACTGAAAGATTCGGGCGAGACGGCCCTGCCCGTCCTCGGCGACACGGGACAGGTCTTGGATGTGAACGACACCCAGATGCAATGGCACCGCTTCACAAAAGAAAACCAGCTCCCACAGCTGACCGACAAACAAAAAGAAATGCTCGAATCTATAAGAGATGCCGAGACTATAAATGACAAAATCACTTTCGAAAAAAAACAGGGCCTGCGTTACAGCAATTACGTAAGAATATTCAACGCAACCGACAACTGCATAAGCTGTCACAACCCACAGGGCTCCGCCGGAGCCTTTTCCCAGAATGAGCCGATAGGTGTGGTTACTATCCAGCGCCCAACCGGAGATGTCGGTAAAACAACTCTTCTCAATTGGGTCTGGATAGGCGTGGCCGGCCTCATAGCCGGAACCGGCGCCATTGTCGCCTTCTACTGGATTACACAAAGACTAATCCTCCGGCCCATCCGCCAGCTGCGGGCAATCGCAAACAATGTCGCCGAAGGCAATCTCGATTTAAGAACCTCCATTTCCACCGGAGATGAATACGAAAAGCTCGCCAGTGCCTTCAATCACATGCTCGACAGCCTACAGGCAGCACAGGAAAAACTCCGCCAAGCAAACAAACAACTCGATACAAAAATAGCCGAACTTTCCGAGCGAAATATTGAACTGTTCAAGGCCAACAAAGTAAAAAGTGAATTTCTGGCCAATATATCCCACGAGTTCAAAACGCCTCTCAATGCTATACTGGGCTTCGCCCAGGTCCTGCGCGAAAAACCCGGCCTCCTGACAAAAAACGATAAATCTCAAAGATACGCCGAGAACATTATCACAAGCGGCAACAGACTCCTGAATATGATTAATGACCTGCTCGACCTGGCAAAAACCCAGGCCGGTAAAATGGACCTGCACATAGAACAGGCCTCGGTGCCGCAACTATGTGAATCTCTGGTCTCTTCCTTCTCCCTGCTGACAAAGGATAAGAAAATCAAAGTCAAAGTTCACGTCGACCCCGACATACCTCCTCTTTCAACAGATACCGGCAAAGTCCAGCAGATACTCCATAATTTCCTAAGCAATTCCGTGAAGTTCACCCCGCAACGAGGCAAAATAGAAATTCGAGCCAATATGCTCGACGAAAAAAATCTTCGAATTGCAATAACAGACACCGGCTGCGGTATTGACGAGGCCGACAAAGAAAAAATATTTGAAAAATTCCAGCAGGCCGACGGCTCCTTAACACGCGAATCAACCGGCAGCGGCCTCGGCCTGAGCATCAGCAGGGAACTCGCCGCCTTACTCGCAGGCAGTATCGGTATGGAAAGCGAACCAGACAAGGGCTCAACCTTCTGGCTCGATATCCCCGTCACACTAACAAAAGAACCCCAACCGCAAGACAACAAACAAAACCCCGACTCCTGACACCGGATATATAAAATGTTTGCAAATTTCATGTTTTTTACAATCCCCTGGCATAAAAACGCCTATAGAACAAGGTTTTTATATAACTGCTAGATAACAAGCCATTCGGTTGTAGCGAGGTTGTACTCAACTGGCGCCACAGTGGCGACCTTTAGGTGCGTTTCCATCCGCAAGTCTTCAAGCAAATCTAAACGGGCAAATCATCACAATTTATTTAAAAGGCGGTGATAAACAAACCTTGTAACTGGCGGCTAATTGTAGTTTACTTCTTTTGAGGTCGACTTAGAGCCACTTTGCCATATTTCCTTTTCGCTGTGATATGATATAATCCTCTATGTACAAGAGGTGAATCAAAATGGAAAAATATGTTTGTATTCATGGCCATTTTTACCAGCCACCAAGGGAAAACCCGTGGCTGGAAGATGTGGAATTACAGGATTCGGCCTATCCATATCATGATTGGAATGAAAAAATCACAGAAGAATGTTACAGGCAAAATGCAGCTTCCCGAATACTCGACCCGGACAGGAAAATTATCGACATAACCAACAACTACTCGAAGATAAGTTTTGATTTTGGCCCTACTTTATTGCTGTGGTTGGAAAAACACGCCCCTGAAGTCTATGAATGTATAATAGAAGCTGACAAGGAGAGCTCCGGGATTCACTCTGGTCATGGAGCTGCTATTGCACAGGCATATAACCACGTCATTATGCCGCTTGCAAATAAACGAGATAAAGATACCCAGGTGACCTGGGGAATATATGATTTTGAACAGCGTTTTGGGCGTAAGCCGGAAGGAATGTGGCTGCCCGAAACCGCTGTCGATGTGGAAACTCTTGAAATTCTTGCAGGACGCAATATTAACTTCACAATTCTTGCTCCTCACCAGGCTAAACGCTTGAGGAAAATAGGTACAAAAGAATGGACAAATATCGAGCGTGACAAATTGGATACAACCAGAGCGTACCTGTGTCAGCTTCCTTCAGGCAAAACCATAAATTTGTTCTTCTTCAACCAGCCGGTTGCTCAGGATGTTGCCGATGGCAAAATACTACAAAACGGAGAAGTCTTTGCCGGAAAATTGGCCTCGATTCTTGAAAATGCCGAGGAACCCGCGTTGGCAAATATAGCAACTGACGGCGAAACTTATGGCCACCATTATCATCATGCCGACATGGCCCTGGCTTACTGCCTGCACTTTATCAAAGCTAATAATCTGGCTAAGATCACTATATATGGGGAATACTTGGAAAAATTCCCGCCACAATATGAAGTTGAAATAAATGAAAATACTTCATGGAGTTGCAATCATGGGATAGAAAGGTGGAGAAGCAATTGTGGCTGTAACTATGGCAGATACCCATCAGGAAAACAGCAATGGCGAACGCCGCTTCGCGAAGCTATGGACTGGCTGCGAGATGAGCTTGTCGGTATCTACGAAAGTAAAATGGCCCAATATGTATCTGACCCATACGAAATACGAAATGGGTACATATCAGTCATAAACGATAGGTCGCCCGAAAATGTCGAAAACTTTCTTTCAGAATCTACTGGTAGAAAACTTGCCTATGATGAAAAGGTGCTTGTTTTAAAACTCCTTGAGATGCAAAGAAACGCGATGTTAATGTACACAAGCTGCGGTTGGTTCTTTGATGATATATGTGGGATAGAAACAGTCCAGATAATGAGCTACGCTTCTCGTGCAATCCAGTTAGCAAAGGAAGTTGACGGCAAAGATTTTGAACCTGGATTTGAGAGTATACTTCAAAAGGCACCGACGAATGTTAAAACATTTGCTAATGGGAAAGAGGCCTACCGTGCCTTGGTTAAACCGGGAAGCACCGATCTCAACAGAGTTGGAGCACATCTTGCAATAAGTTCCGTTTTCGAAGGGTACCATAGAGAAACAAGTATTTACAGCCATTCTGCAACTATCGACTCGTATGACCGAACAGATGCAGGCATCCAGGTCCTTGCAACCGGTAGAGCAACTATCCGGTCTAATATCGTTTTGGAAAAACATCTTGTGGATTTTGCCGTCTTACACTTTGGTGACCACAATCTTATTGGTGCTGTCAATGCCGGCATGCCTGGCGATGCCTTTTCCTCCATGCAGAGAGACCTGAAAAATGCCTTCAACACGGGCAACACGACCGAAGTTATGCGAATTATGAACCTCTTTTTCAAAGGGAATAATTATTCACTCTGGCATCTCTTCAGGGACCAACAGCGACGAATCCTGTACGAGCTGCTTGAGACCACCTGGCAGGAGATTGAATCCTCTTTCAGGCACATATTTGAGCATAATTATACCATTATGCAAATAATGCGGGGCATGAACATGCCCTTACCGAAGGCTCTTTCTACTCCTGCCGAATTTATCATTAACCAGGATATATGCAGGGCAATACAAGATGATGAAATTGATATCAAAAAACTGAACAGGCTTGCAGAACAGGCAACTCGGTTGTCCCTTAAGCTTGACGAAGCTGTATTGAAATTTGAAGCGAGCCGCAGAATAAATAATATGATGCGACAACTGGAAAATTCACCTGAAGATATTAAGATACTTGAGAAAATTGGAGCAACCCTGCAAATACTGCTGAAGCTGGTTGACGAGCTTGATACTCAGGCAGCTCAAAACATAGTCTTTTCCGTTAGCAGAGAAATATATCCCAAAATGAATGATGGAGCCTCTTCCGGCGATGAGGCATCGAAAGAATGGATCGAACTGTTCAAAAATTTGGCCCGGTATCTCAATGTAAAGGTTGAATGACCCAATCTGCACTACTTGGTTACAAGCCCCGCTATTACTAATTCGGCACCCATAAATAACGCAATCGCAGGCCCAATCGAAAAATCAAGGTAATAAGAAAACAGCAGGCCCATTATCGACGCTGCCGTTGATGCCGCCAATATAATTACCAACTGCACCACCAAACGCGAAGAAATTAACGCCGATATCGTAGCGGGTATTATCAGATAGGCAAACACCACCACAATACCGCCAATCTGAACGGATATCGTAATTACAACACCAAGCAGCAAATAGAAAATAAAATCCCAGAATATCACTCTCGCACCCTTATCTAAGTGTTGCTGATAATTATCTGATATCTCCGTCACAGGCCTGCGAATAAGATAAAAACAAAATCCTATCGCCAAAAATACCACCAAACTCAAAATCACCTGCCCCCGACTTGCCCAAAGAAGACTGCCCGAAAGTATGTGCTGAACATGTATATGACCACCGGGAGCAATACCAACCAGAAAAAGGGCCGCCGCAGCGGCAACGGCATACGAAATACCGATGATTGCCTCGAGCGATATCTGAAAAACTCTGCTTCGTATCACAGCGAAAAATATAGCTGCAAGTAATACGCAGCTTAACGAGCATACATACGCGACCAAAGAATCTCCATGCACCTTAAACACAATATGTGCAATTACAGAACCCACCGCCGCAATCTGGGCCAGCGCAATATCAATAAATATAACCTCCCTCTTAAGCACATGTATCCCCAAATAACCAAGAATACCACTCATAAGAATACACGCAAGAAAGGGCAAACCCAAAACTTGAATTATTGGTAGCATCACTCACGTCCCTTCATGCAAATAATTTATCCCCGGAAAACAAACACCGGATCGACACCGCGATAACAAAGAAAATCCCTAACGACAAAACTAAGCTGGGGCCATAAGGCAAATCAAAAAAATAAGATGAGCACAAACCAATCAAGCACGCTATAAAACCCGCCGTCCATCCTATCAAAACAGCCCCCGCCCATTTTTTGGTAAACATCGCCGCAATAGCCGCAGGAATCATCAAGAATGCATATGCCAAAAGTACCCCAGCGATGGGAACGATTAAAACCGTGATAATCCCCTGAGTTGTAAACAGCATAAAATCCCAGACCTTTTCATTCTTAACACCGGCAGGATTCTCCGCCAAACCTATGAACTTCCGGCGAAACTTGTAGTGAAATATCAACAGAACAATATAAACAAGCCCTGTTACAAAAACCAGGGGCCACGTTACCCACAACATAGACCCCGCAAGTGTTTTAGTTACGTAAGCCTCCCCCCCGCGAAGCTTGTCAGCCAATAAAAGCGAAGCAACCAGTGCAAGTGCATACATAATCCCGATTACCGCTTCTCTTGGTATGGCCCTGCTCCTCGGCTTTATTAACGCAAGTAACAACGCACCTAATAGTACAGCCATCATCGAGGACAAATAAGATTGAGCCGTACCGTATTCTATACCCAGCCCTATGCCCGCAAGAGCGCCGAAGGCCGCCAATTGGTCCAGCACCAAATCAGAAAATATCAGTGTGCGCCTGATTATGTGCAGCCCTACATAAGTATGCAAAATCAATACAACCGCCAAAAGAGCTATC
>CAYSLN010000012.1:0-11206 GCA_964431825.1 uncultured Pirellulales bacterium
TTTTTTGCGACATAGGCGCAGCGGTCGAAGGATACAGAAGCTCGTCACCACTGATGGACACCACAGCACTAAAAGGTACTAGTGAGGTGACTGCTAAATTCGGGTCAGCTAGGCCAATACCATATAGTCTCACCTTCGCAAAGGCTTCATCGGCCACCACCGCTGCGATAGTTCGCTCGGTGGCAATTGTTGTGAAATGGATGCCAACAAGGAATGTTCCGCCTATAAAAAGCAAGCCGACAGCAAGCGTACCAACAGCCAGCAAAACCTCGGTAAGTGAAAAACCTCTATGTTGTGAGTTCTTTCTCATGAGCTTATCAATCCGACGAAATTATCGTGCCTGTATAAGGATTAATGTAAGTTTGCTCCGAAGTCAACTTCACCAGATAGTCCGACCAGGCCCTTCCTTTCGTATAGGCCTGTTTAAAATTGTTTCGGTCATATATTATAAAACTGTTGCGGCTCACCTCTTTTGCCAAACCTAAAGCTTCATAATCATCCTGAATAAACATTCCCACATTATGATTTACAACGTTTTCTTGTGAGTTAAAAATGTCATCTGCAGACTCAGCCGGGTTTGCCGGTTGATAAACACCATCTCTATTTCTGACCCGCACATCGTGTATTACCAATTTGCCGGATGGTGAAAAAACAATCGAAAAAGCAGTCGTATCCGCAAGTACACTTAGATTATTTATCTCAATATCACTATCAACAATACCATCCCCTGGTGAACCAGGTAAATCAGGATTATATTTCAAATCCATCACTCCCATCATATCAGGCAGTTTGATTGGCTTGAGGCCCTGGACCGCCCGGAAACCAATTGTAAGGCCCCCCATCTTTGCGGGCTCCTCATGCACTATGAAGACCATATATTGAGAGGCTTCAAGTGGGCCATTGGGATTGTAGGCCTTCTGGAATCTTATGCCAGCATATCTTTGATTTTTTGCAGCGAGAGCACGAGCAGTAGCGAGGGCCGAGCTTACCATACTCTTGCCACTGCTTTGAGATTGAAATGAGTTGAAAAACACTCTGACAACCGGCAGACCTAAACTAAAGAGCAACACTACTATCGAGAGGACAACCAGCATCTCAATCAAGGTAAGGCCAGATTGTCCATATCTTGCTTTCATTCTTTTACCTATTCGTTATATCGTCAGCTGTACCAAATCTTCTGTCCGGCCCGGCTGATATAATCACAGGAAAGGTCTTCCTGCTCTCTTCTCTTAATATAGGATCAGGTTCGGTCTCATCGTAATAATCATATCTGAGCGTTGTGCCCCAGGGGTCAACGATTCTAAGCAATGGAGAAAACGGTTCGCCGTCAATCGATATTCCTATCGGGGCCCCGGCTTCATTTAAATTAGTCAGCACGGAGATATCAATTTTATCCAGTGTTTCGCGACTGTCAGGCACACGGCTCAGAAAGAAATGCAGAACCTCACTTGACGAATAACTCGGAGACTCAAGGGTATCATGATTGGTAATCTCAACGGTCGCGGCCCCCAACGCACCTGCCAGGGTTGCCTGAAGCGCATCCACCAAGAAACCGTCGCAGTCCAATGGGAAGTCAAAACCCGCGTACGCAGGTCCATAACTATATTCGTAATCTCGAAATTGCTCGAGGGCAGCGTTGAGGATTTCAATAGTGGCCCCGGCAAGCTTTACTTTGGACTGATTGTCAATACGAGAGGTGACACGGATTACCATTGTGACCAGCATCGCAATTACCGCTATCACAATCAGCATCTCGACGAGCGTTACACCATGTCTGTTTTTATGACTTTTCATACTCTTCGCTTGCTTAATGGGGTGTAGATGGGGACTTAGTCTCCAAAGTTCCGGATGTCGTCACTTGTGCCATAAAGACCATCCGCCCCCGCTGAAATCAATATGAAGGAATCAGGCCTGTAAGGCCAGGGTTTCGCCGTCACCTTTGGGTCAATCACGCCTCCATTCGCAGAGTAGAAAACATAAGGCTCCCATAGCGGATGAGGCGTCCCATCTTTTATTTTTCCCAAGCTAACAAGGGCTCCGTTGTCGCGAATATTGTAAATATTATTTTCAAACTCAGCGGGGTCGTTGATTATACTTTTGCTGGAAGTGTTTGCCCTGTAATAAAGGATTGGCGTTCCCGGCGTGACGGCCTTGCCATTCGCCAACATTATCCTTCTTTCCGAGATGCCATACACATCGCAGATTACAAACGTCCCCGGACTTAAGGTCCCGGTTCCACCAGCAACAAATAAATCACCTAATCTAAAAGAACTTGTGGTTGAAAGTTCCAGATACGGGCCTCTTCTTTTATCCATACTGAGAGTACCAGGTGTCGGCGGGTCGTAAGTAAGCAGTCCACCGCTTATATCCAGTCCATCCGCCCTCCAGGCGGAATCCGGATGAAATCCAAGCAGGTCCCAGCCGAGCAGGGCCTCAGAAAGCTTTTGTGCACCGCAATAATCACCTGGTGGTACAATATAGTCTGATGGGGGGTAATCACCATAATCGTTCTTAAAGGTCACCAGAGCCAGCTCTATAGTGGTAATCTGGGCCTTTTGTTTAGCTTTTTTTGCGAAACTGCGCACGGTACTCAGGGCGGGGATAAGCAGCCCAACCAGTATTGCAATTATCGCCACAACTGTCAGTAACTCAATCGTCGTAAATCCTGATTCTTTACGCTTCATGGTTGCCCCTCCCAAAATTTGTTGCCGTTAACACCAACTTATTGACCTTGCTCATAACTATTACCCAGCCAGTTTTCAGCGAAAACTGTAAAATCCAGGAAATTGACGACACCATTCAGGTCTACTTCACTAAAGCGGAACAAGTTATATGGGTCATACAAACCTACTTCCTCCAGCCATACATCCGTCATCAATTGCAGGTCGTTTGCGTCGACAAAGCAATCACGGTTAAAATCTCCAGCTAAAAGACCGTTGCCGTCACAGTAGGAAACGCACTCAAAGAAATCCCAATATGCAGCGTAGCGCTCGAACAACATCTCAGCTACGTTTATCCTTAAGCCCATCGATAATTTGTGCGGGCTACCATCTTTGAATCTGGCCTCAACAACATAGGCCTGACCCAGGTACTCGCCCCTGACATCCGAGCCTACAGAGTTAGCTTCCCAGACTACTTCATCGTCGATTAGCAAAACCGCGGTACAAACACTCGGGTCCCACAGCGTGTTCCCGAGCGTGTCCAGTTTCAGGTCAAAAACCACTTCATCCACATTGGTCAAATTCACATCCTGAGAAACTGTTGCCATATCACCAGTAGTGAATGTCGTAAACCACTGCGAATAAACAGTCAGGCTGTAATAAGGACCCGGGTTGTTAGGGTCGTAAGGGTCGCTTGCCCAATCCGTATACACATAGCCGCGGAACTTGCCTGCCGGCAAGTCGACGTCCCAGCCATTCGGCTCCTTTACCGTGATATCACTTATCCAGCCATCATCTTCAAAACTATTGTTTACAATCTCGCAAACCTGGGCGCGTGCCAAACTCCCGGTTAACAGCACAGCCATTGTTACACTAATGATTATTATCCTTCTCATAACCGCTTTCTCCTCCTCACAAGTCTCATGAGTATTTGCAAACATTCAATTACTTCTCCGCCACCTCTTGCCGAAGAACAAATATACAGCAAGGCAGCTTACTTTAAACCTTGACCTTTGAGCCATTGGTCTACAGCTGTCACTACCTATAATTCCATTCGAAATTGCATATATCGTCAGCCGTGCCATACTCACCATCAAATCCTGCAGAAATCAGGATAAAGGTTTCCGCTCTGCAAGGCCTGAGCGCTGTAGTAATCTTCTCATTGGTTGTATTTTTATAAAACCTAATAGGATCATAAAGCTTGTGATCAGTGCCGCCTGTCGGCAACCAGGGCTTACGGAGCCCAATTAATACCTGGTTGTCCCAATAATTGTAAATATTACCCTGATTATCAGAAGGTGTTGGCAGGCTATTGGGGTCATGCAGGTTATTTGCTGTCTCCGCCTTGTAGTAAAGTATGGGCATGCCGGTCTTTGTTCCGGTTGTCATCTCCCGCGTATATACGTCGCATAAAACGAAATTTTCCGCCCGAAGGGGGTCCGTATTAGTACCGTATATGTCTTCCAATCTATAAGCATCGACACCTTCGGACGGTAAAAACGGTCCCACTCTCGCTTTTAAATTATCCTCATATAGCGGACTGGTTGTTGGTAAACCATACAGCAGGTTAGTCCCATCTGTACCATCTCTTCTGAAAATTGAATTAGAGTGAAACCCAAGCAAATCCTGACCCATCATAGCTTCGCATAGTTTCTCCGCACCACAGTAGGGCTGGCCGGTCGGATCCAGCGAGCTGGAGGATGGGTAACCATCGAACTCGTTACGGAAAAGCTCTACTGCAGCCTCTATGCTGTGGAACTGGCCCTTTTGTTTTACCTTCCTGGCATACCGCCTGACATTATTCAGGGCCGGTACGAGAAGGCCAATAAGAATTACAATAATGCTCATCACCGTCAGCAGCTCGACAATAGTAAATGCCTTTCTTCCACTGGATTGTTTCGTTATCGGTTTCATTTTTTGTCTCCTTATCAGTAAAAATTAAATGTTCGGTTTATCCACTTTCTATTAACCGGCTGCGCTTAGGCTTGTGATAATCTGTATCATCGGTAAAAACACAGCCATAACGATAACCATCACGATACCGCCAAGAACAACTATCATGATGGGCTCAAGCATTGACATCAGCGAGGCGACCAACACATCGACCTGCTCATCGTAGTTATCAGCTACTTTCAAAAGCATCTTGTCCAGGTCGCCTGTTTCCTCGCCTACAGCAACCATATTGGCAACTATCGAATCAACGGTTTTGGACTGCTTCAACGGACCGGCAAACGTATCACCCTGCCGGATAGAATTGTGAACCTTGCCAAGCATGTTGGCAAAGACCTCATTGCCCGCTGTTTCGCGCGTTACGTTAATGGCATCGAGAATTGGGACACCGGCGCTAATCAACGTTCCCAGTGTCCTTGTCCACCTCGTAACCGCCACTCTACTACTAAGCTGGCCCATAACGGGCAGTTTCAACCTTACGGTGTCCAGAATCAGCCTGCCAGTGCGAAACTTCTTTACAATTCTGAGCAGAAAAATTATTACAAACGGCACCATCAAAAGAACAGTCCATCCACCAATCGGTATGCCATATATTTCGGGGGCCCACTCGGGGCCTTTTGCAATCCAAGAGCTTATCCCGAGCACTGTTTTTGTTACCGGGTTCAACTCCCCTTCCACCATCTCGGTAAGCACCGACTCAAACTGTGGTATCACGAATGTCATCAGCAACAGGAGAATGATAAACGCTGCGCTCAAAACCACCATCGGATAAATCATCGCGCTCTTAACCCGTGATCTAAGTTTCAAGGCCTTTTCCTTGAAGTCAGCCACGCGTACCAAGATGAGGTCCAGCACACCACCGGTTTCACCAGCCGCAATCATATTAACAAACAGCCGGTCAAAGCATCTTGGAAACCTTGCCATCGCCTCCGAGAGCGTTGAACCGCCCTCGATGTCATCTGCCACATAACCAATTATCCTCTTGAATGTGGCAGACCTTTGCTGCTCCTGCAATATACGCAACGATCGCAAAATAGGCAGACCTGCGTCCTGAAGCGTGGAAAGCTGTCTTGCGAACTGGCTTATGTATTTTACCTTGACCTTGCCGCCAGCACCACGCCTACGTTTTGGACCTGCAGCAGCTTTTACCACTTTTTTCGCTGCAGCTCGTGAACGGACCTTTGTGGGAAAATATCCCAGATTTCGTATTTTGCTTATCGCTTCCTTCTCACTCAGCGCTTCAATTTCATCTTTTATTTCCACGCCATGTGAGTCCATCGCTACATATTGAAAAACAGGCATCTTAATTCACCTCACTTGCAACTAACGATTACAATCGAACATTCTATTACTTTCCAATTCCTCTTACATTTCCGTAATTGTTTCTTTTACCACCTCGTCTATAGTGGTAATGCCGTCATAGATTGTAGCCAAACCATGATCACGAAGCAGCCTCATGCCAGCTTTTTGAGCGGCCACGCGCAAAAGATTCGTCGAGGCCCGATTCATAATCAGATCACGTATCTCATCGTTGAACGTCATAATCTCAAAAACACCGATCCTTCCCTTATAGCCGGTATTATTACACTTGTCACAACCTCTGCCATAATAGAACTTCTTGCCTTTGATTTCATCTTCCGTAAGCCTTAGTTCTCTCAACTGATTTTCATTCGGCTCAAACGGTGTTTTGCAATTCTCACATATCCTCCTGGCTAATCGTTGAGCAACAATACCTTCGATTGTGGCGGTTAGAAGAAATGGCTCGACGCCCAAATCCAAAAGTCGCGCTATCGAACTTGGCGCATCATTTGTATGCAACGTAGTGAACACCACATGGCCCGTTAAAGAAGCCTGTGCCGCAATTTCCGCCGTTTCAAGGTCACGAATCTCACCCACCAATATTATATCAGGGTCCTGACGCAAAATTGAACGCAGGCACCTTGCAAATGTCAGGCCAATGGCCGGTTTCATTTGCACCTGAATAAGACCATCAATGTCATACTCTACGGGGTCTTCGGTGGTGATTACCTTCGTTTCAACGTTATTAAGTTCGCTCAAGGCCGAGTAAAGGGTGGTAGTTTTGCCACACCCGGTAGGCCCCGTGACAATTATAATACCGTTAGGTTTGCGAATAAGCTGACGTACCATCTTCTGGTCATCCTCTCTCAAGCCAAGTTTCCCCAAATCAAAACTGACCTGAGACCTGTCCAGAACACGCAGTACTACACTCTCTCCAAACATGGTAGGTAAAACACTTACACGCAAATCGACCGGATTACCCTGGACAGTAAGGGATATTCGACCATCCTGCGGCAAACGTCTCTCAGCAATGTCCAAGTCCGCCATGACTTTTATACGCGAGCTAAGGGCCGCAGCAATGTACTTTGGCGGAGGAATCATCTCGTAAAGCACACCGTCAATTCGATATCGCATCTTGTATTCATCCTCAAACGGCTCAAAATGGATATCCGAAGCCTTGTCACGGATCGCCTGCAGCAAAACCAAGTTCAGTAGTTTTTTGACCGGATTTGACTCAGACAGTTCCTTTAGCTCATCTAAGTCGATGCTCTGGTTTCTTCCCTCAAATTCTGCAAGGAAGCTATCACCTTGTATTTCATCTATCAACTCGTTGATGTTTTCGTCCTGTGTCTCGTAATATTTTTTCAAAGCGCTTTCCAAGGCATCAGGGTCAGTTATCTTTGCTGTAACTTTAAAACCCATCAGTGTAGCCAAGTCGTCGGTCGCTCTAAAATTATCAGGACTATCAAGAACAACGATTAACTCATTTTGTTCTTTATCATATTGTATTGGTACGATGTGATATGTCTTGGCCATTTGTGCCGGCACCTTCTCAATTACCTCCGGAATAATATCAATACCATCTGTGTTTATATACTCCATCCCTCGTTGAGCAGCCAAGGCAATCCGTAGCTGGTTTTCGTCTACCAGCCCCAGTTCAAGAAAAATCTGGCCTATTTGCACAGTCTTGTGTCGCTGGCTCTGGATTTTCAGGCATTCATGAACTTTCTCTCTATTCAGGATGCCCATCTTTACAAGTATCCTGCCGAGGGGTCTGCTCCTCAACTGTTCCATGGGAGGAAGCTTTCGAGCTGTTTTCATTTTTCCCATTTAAGTCTTCCCCTAATCGATACTGTTTTCCAGCTGCTCTAATTGTATAACATTAACACCTTCTTGGCAAATAAATTACGAAATAGACATTTAGTTATTCAGACATACGAAGAAGGCAGTTTTTACCCCTTTATATCCTTTTGCTGGCTTTAAAAAGGCCTTCCAATGCCTCCTCCCACAAAAAAATTAACACATCGCACCCTTTTTTTCTACCTCGTCTTTCCTTAGTTTTCTAATAAGGGTTTGACTTATGTGAGCAATCACGCCCTCAAAATTGGTCCCATGCCCTCCATTTCCTTTTCAGCTTGCATCTTCTCCTTTTTGCTTTTCTTACCCCGACCTTTAACTCTGGCCATAGCCTTATCCTGCAGCGCTCCTGGTTGGCGACTCTTATCTATCATCTCCTCCAAGGTAATCCTGCCGGCTTCGTAGAGTTCCCAGAGGTGCTCATCAAGAAGCTGCATTCCCAACTTCTTGCCGGTTTGAATGCTCGAATCGATTCGGTAGGTCTTATTTTCACGAATAAGATTAGCAATAGCAGGTGTCACGACCATAAACTCATAAGCTGCAACCCTACCCCTGCCTGTAGCTACAGGACAAAGTGCCTGACTGAGAACAGCTATTAAATTGCTGCTTAACTGAATGCGAATCTGCTCCTGTTGGTCCACAGGAAAGACGTCGATAAGCCTGGTAATCGTCCCCGCAGCGCTTGTTGTATGAACAGTGCTAAAGACCAAATGGCCGGTCTCAGCAGCCCTGACTGCAGACTCGATCGTTTCCAAGTCTCGCAATTCACCGACAAGAATTACGTCGGGGTCCATTCTCAGAACACGCCTTAAGGCCTCTCCGAAGCTCGGGACATCAACACCTACTTCCCGCTGATTGACAATGGATTTTTTATGCGAGTGATAATACTCTATCGGCTCCTCAACAGTTACAATGTGGCGCTCAAAGTTTTCGTTAATGTAGTTTACCATACAAGCCAAGGTAGTGGTTTTGCCACTTCCGGTCGGGCCCGTAACCAAAAACATCCCTCTGGGCCTACGGCACAAAGCAGCACATATCTTCGGCAGTCCAATCTCATCAAAAGACATAATCTTAGATGGAATGAGACGTAAAACCAGCGAAATATGTCCTTTTTGCCGAAAAACAGAGACACGAAATCTGCCTTTATCACCAAAGGCAAAACCAAAATCGGTCCCCCCTTCTTCCTGAAGTTCCTGCTGATTTCGATCAGGCGTGATACTTTTCATCAGAGCCGTAGTATCATCCGGTTCAAGAACCTTGGTTTCCAAAGACCTAAGTCGCCCATTCAACCGCAAGACCGGTGAGCGACCAACAACAAGGTGTATATCCGACGCCCCTTGTGCAACACAGGCCTGCAGCAACCTGTCCATATTAACTACTGCCATCTGAACGTCCTCAATTAACGACTGTATTTCGCTGTTTATTCTACTACTAAGCCTTCCGTCTGCGCTATCCTTGCTACCTCAGCTGGCGTTGTTACTCCCCTGAATATCTTGATCTTGCCGTCATCCACCAGTGCTCTCATTCCGCTCGCTTTGGCCGCCTTTCTCAATTCACCAGTCGGTGCCTTTTTGAAGGCCAGTTCTCTTATTTCGCTGTTTAGTTCTATCATCTCAAATATGCCGAGTCGTCCTTTAAAGCCGGTATTCTGGCACTGACTACACCCGGCTCCCTTGTAAATCGGATGCTCTTTTATATCTTCAGGCGTAATGTTGAGCAATCGGAGGTATTGCTGGTCAGGCTCTTCATCAACTACTTTGCACTTCTTACATATAACTCTTATAAGTCTTTGTGCCATAATGGCCTGTATTGAACTGGCAACAAGAAAAGGTTTGACACCCATATCTATCAGACGCGTAATAGCACTTGGAGCATCATTGGTATGCAACGTACTAAAAACCAGGTGTCCGGTAAGTGCCGCCTGAATCGCTATATCTGCTACAACTCCATCTCTAATTTCACCAATCAATATGACATTAGGGGCCTGCCGCAACATTGCTCTGAGAATCTTTTCAAATGTTAAACCAATGTCCTCTTTGACTTGACACTGATTCATCCCGGCGAAGTTGTACTCTACAGGGTCTTCTGCGGTAATGATTTTCTTGTCAGGCTTGTTAAGTTCCTGCAATGCCGCATACAACGTTGTAGTTTTACCACTACCGGTAGGACCCGTGACCAAAAAGATTCCGTTGGGTCTTTTAATTATCCGCTGAAACTGCTCATAGTTATCCTGCTCAAAACCCAGCGCTTCGATACCAATGTTAACCGCATCCCGGCGTAGAATTCGCAAGACCACACTCTCTCCGTGATTGCCAGGCAAAGCTGAAACACGGAAATCGATATCCTGGCCCCCAATCATGCGTTTAATTCGCCCATCCTGAGGTAATCTTCTCTCAGCGATATCCATGCCGGATAGAATTTTCATACGAGCAATCAGCGGCGCCTGCATATTCTTTGGAATATTATCCCTCTCCAGACAAACGCCGTCGACCCGGTATCTTACACGTACCCTATCAGACATCGGCTCAACATGTATATCGCTGGCCCGCATATAATAGGCATTATCTATTATCAGGTTTACCAACTTTATAATTGGTCCCTCGTCATCACCACCGACAGCCTGGATTCTAAGAGCTTCCGCCTGTAACTCGTCACCAACCTCAGCAAGCTCGGCAGCCGTTGCATCTATGCTGTGTTGCAGCTTGTCATCATCCGCCTTTTTTGCTTTGTCGAACGAATCCTGGATATAGGAACGAATCTTCACAGGGTTGGCGAGATAACACTCCAGTTCGGTATTCAGACGAAGGCGAATTGCATCCATCATGTCCAGGTCTGATGGGTCGCTGATAATCAACTTCAATTTGCCGTTGTTCATACTAAGAGGCAGGACATTATGCCTTTTAATGAGGTCTTCGGGGATAATGTTTTTTGCTTCGGGCGGAATGGTGATTTGCTCCAAATCCACGTATTTTAGCCCAAATTGCTTGGCGATTGCCTTGGTGAGAGTTTCTTCATCTATAAGGCCCAGTTCAAGCAGTACCTGGCCGAGCCGTTTTTTGTTGGTTTTCGAAGTCTTAATAGCATTGATGAGTGCCTGTTTTTCTACCAGGCCAGCTTTGAAAAGTATTTCGCCTAAATGTCTGCGTTTCTTAGCCATTTTGACCTCAAATTTCCTTAGCCCCAACTGACCTCTATTATAACATCGTCAAAAAAATAAGTCAATTCTACAGTTTCAATCGGAGCATGTTTAGAGCTGTTTTTGCTGCCCGAAGTCTTACGAAATCTCTGTTGCCAGAAAAAACGTAACGTTCGGTATCGCAGCTGTTATCGGAACCCACACTGATATACACGAGGCCGACGGGCTTTTGTTCACTTGCACCAGATGGACCGGCTATGCCGGTTATGCCAATCGCAAAATCTGTTCCGGCTTTACTTCTGGC
>CAYSLN010000012.1:11306-14485 GCA_964431825.1 uncultured Pirellulales bacterium
AGGGTTTTTACACCACATCTGGCTGTGCAGTTAATCAGCGGGTTCCTGCCTCGTTGCATAAGGTCGCCAAGCAAATCAGCGATATGCGACTCACCCGCACCGAAGCACTTCAGTTTTCGTATTGCTATGGCCTGTCCACTGCCGAACCTATGCAATTCTGCAATGACCGATTCTTCAAACATCTGCTTCATCTCAGACGGCACACCGGGCAAGGCGATAAGCAATTTACCTTTCTGCCTGGCCATAATACCTGGAGCGGTGCCGAGATTGTTCGCAAGTGCTTCTGCTTCGGCTGGTATATATGCCTGGATTTTATTGCTTTCAGGCATCGGTTGGCCCCGGCGAGCGAACATCGCCTCAATTTCGCCAAGAAGGTCATTTCGTAACTGTAATTCGACACCAAGAAACTTGGCAAATGCCTGGCGGGTCACATCATCATCGGTAGGACCCAGCCCACCCGTTACCAGTACGACATCGGCATCGCCAGCTGCTAATTTCAATGTTCGGACTATGAAATCTAAATCGTCGCCGATGGTATAGCAGCTAACAACAGGTATGCTGATTGAAAGTAGCTTTTGGCTTAGATATGAAGCATTAGTGCTTATAGTCTGGCCGGTAAGAAGCTCATTTCCGATACTTACGATACTTGCCTTTCTCATTAAAACGGATTCTAATCTTGTCCAGAGGTGGAAACAAGAGGAAAACCATCTGCTTTCATTTCCGCACACGGTTTTGCAGACTCCCGATTGATAACCACCGTTTTCCTTGTACTCACCAGAGCCATTAGTAGGGTAGCTGCCCCCTATCTTCTAAAATAGCAAACGGCCCTAATTTTTCAGGACAACTCTACTACCATTATGATACGTAGTTACTGAGTGCGATGCTCGATATCTTTAGGGCCTTTGATACTACCTCGAACAGAGGCAATGAATACTAGAACAACAAGCAATACAAACGATGTTTCCAGAATCCCAAGAATTCGTGAAAGTGTACCCGTAGGACGGATATCGCCATAGCCCAATGTTGTCCCAGTAACAAAACTGAAGTATATCGCCTCCCCTAAATTCTGTAGGTTAGGTGCGAATCTGCAGGATTCTGGAAAAACCACAGAGCAACCACGATAAAGCACTCCAAACACGAACATGACTTCTACGGCATTCATCACACTAAGAAGCAAGACCCTTCTTGCGGATAAGATATCCGAGCTTCTCCTGTAGTAACCCTTCAAGAAGTTAGAAAAGAGAGCAAAGTAGACATCGAGTAGCCGAAATCCCAGCAGAAGCAGCGCAATTCTCGGGAACCATCCACGCCAAGCTACGCTGTTCGCGATGGCAACTACTGCACACTCGATCAACCACCACAAGGTGACGTAAACATCTATTGCTAGGCCAGATCTCCTAGGAAGCCACATCGAAGGAGAGAAGTAGCGGTTGATGCTGAGGATGCGCCACACCAAAGGGTACAGATATCCCAATTGAGAACCAAAGGGGGGAGCGTCATCTTTTGGCAAAGCTGAATTCCTCACCTCAGTAAACTTTTTTTTCATGGTCCATCCAGCGGTCTAACTATGTTCATATGGTTCTGTATAAGAATCCCTTGCCTTATTCAATTTTTCTAGCTTCGGCCCTCAGGCTTAGGCTCTGGTTTTGCCGCCGGAGACGTTGATGACAGTTCCGTGGATGTAGCTGCTTCGCTCGGAGGCCAGGAAACATACGGCATCGGCAACCTCGCTGAGTTTGCCGCTTCTTCCTAATGGGATGGAGACCTCCTTATACTTTTCACGCAATCGCTCTACGGTGATTGACCGTGTGTAGGCCAAAGCGCGTTCGTACTCTTCCGAGCGCAGGTTAGTCACCTCCAGTATTCCCGGCGCAATGCCAACGACCCGGATATTGTGTCTGCCTAATTCCTTTGCCCATGAGCGTGTAAGAGAATAGATGGCGGCTTTCGTTGCGGCATAAACGCTTTGTCCCTGCGAACCTTCCAAGCCGGATTCGGAAGTCATATTGATAATAACGCCGCCTTCGCCTGATTCAATCATAACCCGTGCAACCGCCTGGGCACACAAAAAGAATCCTTTTTGATTTATGGATACCATCTTTTGCCAAATCTGCTCAGTCAATTCCTCTTTACCAGCCGGGTCAACAAGCAGCCGAGGAATAAGAATTCCCGCATTATTCACCAATATGTCAATCTTTCCGAAAGCATCGAGAGCGGCTTTAACCATTGCATCAACACTTGCTTTGTCAGTCACATCGGTTGTTGTTGAAATGTGATTGCCGCCGAATTTCTTCTTCAAATTCGAGGTGACCTTCTCATCGCCATTTTCGTTTACGTCGGCAACGATGATTTTAACACCGACCTGGGCCAATCCTTCGCAGCAAGCCCTGCCAACTCCAGCAGCTCCGCCGGTAACGATTGCGACTTTTTCTTTCAAATTGAGCCAATCCATCCTGCTTAATCTCCAAGAAATTATTCTCTACACAGATTTACAGACTAATCATAGCTTTAACAACACCATCATTATAACCGGCCACCAAATCAAACGCCTGCTTTGTCTGTTCGAGCGGGAAATGATGGGTCACCATAAAATCAACGTCGACCTTGCCGGAAGCAATCAAATCAATCGCCTTCTGCGTGCATTCGTTTTGTCTTCTGACGTTTATGAGCGTCAGTTCCTTTCTGCGTAACTTATCAATCATAAACGAAACCTGCTTGAAACGTGGGATTCCAACGAGCATCAGCGTTCCACCGGGCTCCAGCAATTCAACAGCCTCGTCAAGTGTCTCCTGTTCACCCGCACATTCGTAGACAAAGTTCACGCCCTGCGGTTCTCGCTGGAGGATTGCCTTTACAATATCCTCTCTTTTGGGATTGCCGGCCCAAACAGCACCGGCTTCTTTAGCAACCCGGACACGGTAATCCAGCTTATCAGTTACATAAATCGCTTCCACACCCTGTGCCTTTGCTGCCACCATACAGCTTAGCCCTATCGGCCCGGCCCCTAAAATCGCAACCTTTGCATCTCTGGAAACCTGCGATTGCTGGATAGAATAGACCCCTATAGCGAATGGTTCACACAAAACGGCCTGTTCAAACGTGAGTTTGCCATTAGTCGGGAAACAACACTCCTGCGGCATAACAATGTACTCACACAGGCATCCATCGCCCTGTCCCGG
>CAYSLN010000012.1:14585-16094 GCA_964431825.1 uncultured Pirellulales bacterium
TATATCGTGATACCTTCGCCGAAGAACTCATCCGGCAATTTGTATGTTTGCAGAACATTGCCCGTTTCCAGTTCAACTTTGCGCAATTCCGATCTTCCACGCTTCCCTGTTCCTTCGTACAAAACACCTTTTTCGCAAACCAGTCCCTGGGTGAAAGCTCTTCGGTCGTGAGAATAGGTATTTATAACTTTATAGGTCCAGACCGCAGTAGCATCAGGTCTTTTAGAATAAACGTGGAACAGAACAGAAACCGTTATTAACAGAACAAAAAATCCTGCAACGAATAGCTTAAAGGATCGGTTCACAAGTAGTGCCTTTGAGTTTTGCCGGATTAAACATTAAACCTGAAATTGATTATGTCACCATCCTGAACGACATAATCTTTTCCTTCGAGACAGATTTTGCCGGCAGCTTTGAGTGCCTTTTCGTCACCAAGTTCTTTCAGGTCATCAAAGCTAAAAGTCTCGGCCCTTATAAAACCTCGCTTAATATCGGTATGCACTTTGCCAGCTGCGTCAAGCGCCACGGTACCTTTGCTTACAGGCCAGGCACGCAATTCACCTGAGACAACCGTCAGAAAGCTGATAAGGCCCATCGCATCATAGCAGCTCTTGACAAACTTGTTCGCTTCCGGCTCGACAATACCCAAATCAACCATAAATTCCGCTCTGCTATTGGCATCCAGTTGCGCCAGTTCATATTCCAGCTTGGCGCAGACAGCCAAAGTTGGTGCAGCGCCGCCGGTCAATTCAGTAAAATCAAACTCAGCATTCAACTGCTCCTCGCCAACGTTCACCACAACCTGCATCGGTTTTAAGGTTACAAAACCAAGGGACTTAATCATCTCCCGCTCAGAATCGGTTTCAACAGCCGAACTTATTGGCTTTTCCGATTCAATCGCCTCCTGCAATTTCTTTTGCAGAGCAAGCTCAGCTTTATCATGGTCCTGGGTTTTCGTGGGCTTGTGAACCTGCTTTTCGAGCTTTTCTATACGGGTGGCCACAAGCTCCAAATCAGCAAGCAGCAGTTCGGTACGCAACTCCGTCAAATCCCCGGTTGGATCAACTTTATCGCGATAAGGCGGAACCGCTGGATCTTCAAACGCACGTACTACAAGAACCACTAAATCAACAGTCCTGATTTGGTTAATCAGCCGTCTGGCCGCAGCCCTGCCGTGCTCATCATTAAAGTTAAAACCTGGCACATCAAAACAGTCAACCGTTGCATGGGTTACCTTTTTGGGCTTGTAGTGTTCAGTCAGCCAATCGAGCCTGTCGTCAGGGACAGGCACAATAGCTTCTTCAATCGCCGTCGAGCCAACCGGTGGGATATCTCTGCCGCTTAGGCCTGCCAAAATAGTGCTCTTGCCAGACTGCAATAGACCCACCAGTGCAACTTTCAATTCTATACCTCCTTGTAAATGGTATTACCCGCTGCATCGTAGGCAACAATGGCAGGAAAATCAATCACCTGTAGTTTTCTTATTGCTTCGGTTCCAAGCTCTTCGTA
>CAYSLN010000012.1:16194-20532 GCA_964431825.1 uncultured Pirellulales bacterium
GACTATGAACTAATGAAATCTACACTACTATACCAGCAATCCACAAAATTGAAAAGGCTCAAAACTCTCACGAAAAACGAGGTATTAATTGTTGCCGCTGTGGTTTGTAAGCATTTCCGCTCACAATTTTTGAATTCTATGTTGCTGTCAGGCCGTGTATGGTATAATAGTCTCACCATGGCCAAATACCCCATATTTCTTGAACTCGGCGGGCGACGTGCGGTCGTAATAGGCGGCGGAGCTGTAGGCGTTCGAAAAGCTAAATCGCTTCTAGCCGCTGGCGCTCGCTTAATAGTCGTAGCTGAGCACAGCGATGATATGCTGACAACTCTTTGCAGAGACAGTAATGCTGAGTTAATAAAATCAAAATATTCAAAAGATTATCTCGGAGGAGCAGTGCTCGTTATAGCTGCAACGAATAATCAACAGCTCAACAAACGTATATACGAGGACTGTCAAAAACTGGAGATACTATGTAATATTGTTGACCAGCCGGAGCTTTGCGATTTTTTTGTACCGGCTGTCGTCAAACGCGGTAACCTTCAGATAGCTATCGCGACCGAAGGCTACTGCCCTGCTTACGCAGGTCATATAAGAAAAAAACTGGAAGAAACCTTCACCGAAAAGCACGGTGAATTTTTAGCTGAACTGGAAACACTTCGCAAACGCATTATCAGAGATGTGCCTGACCCTGTTGACCGCAAAGCCATGTTAGGTGAACTTGTCGAAGACCAGTCGCTTGAGTATTTCATCAAAAACGGCCCAGCCGCTTGGCACAACCGAGCCGAAAAAATCATAAAAGAACACAAATCTCTGGTCTAAGGCCTAAGCCTTTATTTTGTCGATTGTGACCTGTAGATATTTCTGGCGGTGACCAATTCGTCTCTTGCTGTTTTTACGTCTGCGAAAGTGCGTTGGATAAAGCTTGCTGCCTTTAACAACAGCCTCCTGAGCATTAGTCCTGAACGAAGCGATAACCTTTGCACCCTCCAAGTAAGGTGTGCCGATTTTCACTTTTTCGCCGTCGCTGGCAAATAAAACCTTATCCAGCTCAATCTTCTCGGCATCGGGTTCGGCCCCGGTCAACTCGATATTTATACAATCGCCTTCGGCGATTTTGTATTGTTTCCCACCCTGTTCAATTACTGCATACATTCTAAAAAACTCCTAAGTCTTTATACTAAAAAATCCAGATAGATATGGTATACTACAAATTTTGGCCTTTTTGTAAAGCAAATTATTAAAATTTGGCTGATAACATTTTAGGGACCAGCTTTATGCAGATAGCCATGATACAGGACATAATCCTGCCAATAGAAGAGCTTGAGGCGGCTTATCTTGACCGTGGAACCTATTTCGGCGACGGGGTTTATGAAGTTGTGCGAAGCTACAACGGCAAAATATTTGCGCTCGAAGAACACCTGCAAAGATTTGCCGACAGCCTGGCTGCAATCAGTATAAGCAGCGTGAACATTGACCAGATTCGTGCCCGCGTCCAGAAGGCCTTTGATGCAGCCGGCATTCCCGACGCAAAGATATATTTCCACATTACCCGAGGCTCGGCGCCGCGGAATCATGTCGCTGACGCGAACTTAAAGCCCAATTTTCTTCTGACCGTTACAGAAGTCATCGAGAACACAAAAGAAAAAATCAAAGGTATTTCGGTATCGACTCATCCCGACTGGCGATGGAAAAGATGTGATATAAAATCTCTGAACCTTTTAGCCAATGTTCTTGCACGTCAGGATGCTGCTCACAAAGGTTGTGCTGAGGCGATACTTGTCGATGACGATGGGCTCATAACCGAAGGGGCCGGCTCGTCATTTTTTGCCATCCTTGGACAAAGACTACAAACCGCTGCCCTCACAGCTAACATCCTGCCTTCCATTACCCGCAGGTTTGTTATCAAAGCAGCTGGCCAGATCGGACTTGATGTCCTTGAGGAATCGCTAACGCCAGAGCAGGCACGCTCAGCAGATGAGCTTTTCATTGCTGTCACTACGAGAGATATCATTCCTGTTGTCCGTTTTGATGACAAGACCATCGGGGACGGTGCGCCCGGCAAATACTCAAAATTGCTCATTCAGGAGTTCCACGAGTTTACGACATGAAGCACCACCGGCCAACCAATCACAGACAGACGGACAAAGGATTGGCTAACACCAGCCTATACGAATTCAAGGCAAAATAGATAATATGGGCAAAATAGCCGACGGCCCCGCCTGAAATTCCGTCCAGAAAATATCTGATAGTGGTCAACGTATGAAAATTATAAGCATATAGTCCTATAATATTATAGATTTTCTCTTGACAGACCTTTATACCCACCATATAAGATGCATGAGTGATTGATTTTTCAATCATGGAGGATAAATGATAGAGGGAGCTATGCCATTTCACCAAATTTCCTCCTGATAAATGCGGCTGGTTTTTAATCTGACTGCGCCGGGAGCACAGGCGGATATAGAGGAACTATAGCGCAATTACATCGACAAGGAGGTAATGCCTATGCAGAAAAGGCGTTTTTCTTATGTTTAGATGACTTAGAATGTCAATCGAATTAGGAGGTGAAGAAAATGCAAAAAAACAAATATATTTATTCATAGTGATCTTGTTTCTCAATTTTATATACTTTGAAGTAATGGCAGCATCACTGCAGTGGGAGACTACCTATGGAGGATAAGCAAAAAGATAAAAAAGGAGTGAAAAAATGAAAAACACGAAACTTGCAGTTGGTATCTCATTTTGTTCGTTGACATTACTATTATTCACAGGCTGTAATGGTCTCAGAAAGACGGTAAACATAACTACAAAACCACCTGGAGCCACTATCTACGTTAATGGAGTTGAAGGTGGAATAACACCAATAACCGGGGAATTATCTTTCTCCTGCGAAAAAAGTAAATACGATGTTTTAGCCAAACTTAAGGGGTATGATCCTGGATTAACCACGATAGAATATGCGCCACCATGCAAGAGGGACTACCACATTGACTTGGTACCGAACGAGAAAGTAGTTACAATTACCAGCCATCCTACTGGTGCAAAAATTTATATCAATGGAGTAGAAACAGGCATAACTCCTCTAACGCAGAGATTATCGTTTTCCTGCAAAAAAAGTAAATACGAGTTCACGGCAAAGAAGTGCTTTCATGAAGATGGCAAGATCGAAATAACTCTGGAACCGTTGGATCAAACCCACTACCATATCACTCTGCCTATATCTGAAACTGTCTGTACTGAACTCTCTTCATTTGAGCCTAAATGTACTAAGCATGGCACGAAGCCGGTAATGGTATGCAAACCTACGCTGGCATATTTGGAAGTTATCGAGAGGTCACCTAATGCCAAGAGTATCACTAGAGTAACTAATAGTGAGGATCCAAGTGGTGAAATTGGGCCGCCAGTCTTGTCTCCAACTGATGATCTTCTTGTGTATAGTGTATCTGTTAAAGAGAAGTGTGGTTCGTCGTATAGTAACATCTGGAAGACAAAGATTGGTTCCTTCGCAAGAACACGTGTGACGTACGGCAAATGGAGCGATCGGTCTCCTTGTTTTGGGCCGGATGGTCAGTTTATTGTGTTTAGCTCAAATCGCACAGGTCCACAGACTACACTTTGGCGGATTCGAGTTGATGGTGGTGGGGGTCTTACAAACATTACGAACAAGTTATCTGGAGATTACTCTCCCTCAGTTTCACCTGATGGCAGTTTTATAGCCTATACTTCTCTTCCTCCGGAAGCTGAAGAATTTCAAGTCTGGAGAACCGGGATAAATGGAGACTTACCAACTCAGTTGCGTGAAGGCCAGGATCCACAGATTGGAGTACAGGCTGAGAAGATCCTGTTTGTTCGCAAAGACAAGATAATTGGTCGTAAACAGATCTGGTTAATGAATACTGATGGTGGCCAGGAAACACAGTTGACACAGAATGTAGAATACGACGCGATTCAGCCAAAGTGGTCACCTGACGGCAATTGGATAGTTTTTGCCTCGAACGAAGGCTTCGATTCTAAAAAAAGACGAAACTACGATATCTGGATAATGGCCGCCGATGGGTCAAAGAAAACACAGTTGACAACAAATGGTTCAGAGGATAACAGCCCATGTTGGGACAGATCTGGTGAGTTTATCTACTTCAGGTCCAACCGAGGTGGTGTCTGGAACATTTGGAGATTAGAGCCTATATTACCTCAATAGGGGATTATGAATCTAAATAAGGGCTGTGAGCAAGGAAGCTTGCGGCCCTTTTACTTTTTATACTTTTTGTCACTCTGCGGTGATAAACAATAGCAATTAACTTCACAACTTTTCGGTGTTTTCCTTGATTTTTCAGC
>CAYSLN010000013.1:0-11917 GCA_964431825.1 uncultured Pirellulales bacterium
CAGCTATCGTACAATTGGAAATTATCAATTGATTCTGCCAGTTATTGGAAACTCCACCTCCGTCTCTGTTTGCCGAGTTATTAGTAATAAGACAATTCCTGAGCTCTCTAACCTCATATTCACCGGCAGCAAAATATATACCTCCACCTGAGGCATCGGACATATTAAAGCTGATGTCGCAATCTGCAATTAACGTCGGGCCCGCGAAGCAATAGAGCCCACCACCCTGGCCGATACCGGGTCTGTCCTGCTCCCCGGCAGTCTCAATTATCAGGGCGGCCTCGTTGAATTTTATGCTGCAGTCGATAACCTGAGAGCCGGGACAATCTTCACTATACAAACCACCGCCGCGAGCTGCCCTATTATAGGAAATATTGCATTTCTCAACCGAAATAAGATCGGAAGCCCCTAAACGTACACCACCACCACTATCGTCTGCATCGTTGGACACAAACACAGTCTCGATAATGGTTCCTGAACAATTCGGCTCGGCATATAATCCACCACCGGAGTCTGCCGAGTTACCTGTGAAGTTGCAGTCGGCGACTGCCACCAGGTTGTTGCGGCCGTAGTAAATACCACCACCCAGGGAGTCCGCTGAGTTACCCGTAAACGTACAACCAGTCAGTTGCGGTAAGCAATCGATACTAAAGTAAATACCACCGGCATCGCCGCCGCCATAGCCAACGCCGCCGGAAAACGAACTATTATCAGTAAACGTACAATCGACAAACACCGGTGAGCTTTCGCCGCTACAGTAAACCGCGCCACCGGAACCAACGGAAACAGAACAATTGCTAATGCTACAGCCTCTAAATTCAGGACTGCTGCCGAAGCCAATGTATACCGCGCCGCCGTTGGAATTAGTGACTGTGCAATTATCTATGGTAACATTCCCCAGGATTGGATTGCTGTTGAAACCAATGTATATCGCACCACCTCTGGCATTACTAAGATTGCAGTCGCTTATCATAACATTCATAATTTTTGGACTGCTGCCTGAACCTATATATATAGCACCACCAGGTTGTCCAATATAACCACCGTTGATTATCCTAAGACCGTCCAAAATTGTTCCGGCACCTTCACCGCTGTCGAAGATAAAAGCGCGACCGCTGTTGGCGCAGTCAACAATCACGTTGGAAACTATATTAGGATCATCGGGATTCGGGCCGACCACTCTGATCTCTTTGCCCTGCAAGTCAATACCGCCATCGTAAGTACCGGCTGCAACAAGCAACGTATCGCCATTTTCCGCATTATTGACAGCCTCCAATAGGGCATCGCCTCCGCCGGATACCTCGACCTTCCTCGGTAGTTTGAACTCTACGGCATAGACCCGGTCAGAATCCATTACAACTTCAAGGCTCTTACTAATAGAAACTAAGTTGCCTTGCTCATCATACCATCCCCTGACGTAATAACCCTCATTGGGCTCTGCTGTCAGCGTCAACTCCGTACCTTCATAATACCAGCCGCTATTCGGTTCTACCGTACCATTGCCTCCGACTACGGTAACAGTCAGCTGATACTGGGCAACTTCATCGCTGTAGTGGTAACCCATGTCAACTACATCAACGTCGTTGACACCGTCTACCCGCGTGGTATAAGTGTCCATACCAAGGTCGCTTGCAAGATCACTTCCGGCATCAACGCAGGGACTGTCTGAATCTTGTCCGGCAGCAATTTGACTTAGATAATAGCCGCCAATAAAGTTCGGGTCTTCCTGGATATTATGGCTGCCGGGTTCCCAGCTTTCGGTATCCGGCTCCCACCAGTTAATTGTGCAACCGTCTTCTGCATAGAGAGGTTCGCCGGATGATATATAGATAAGTCCACTCTTAACAGAGAAGATATAACGTCCCGGAACCATACTATTATTGCTGCCGTAGATCAAGCCAGTGACGGGGTTGCTGTCCAGAAAGGCTCCATTGACACCGGAACCCTCGAACTCGTAGAATGTCCCCGGATCACCGGTCCCGTTCGAGAAACCTGCATGCGCAGATAATCCGCCGAGGCCATCGATACCTTCACTTGCCTCGCCGGTTTCCCAATTTATCGTCTCGTAATTGAACTCAATATCGAAGTCATCCTCAGCACGGTCCGAACGGTCAATAAGAACCAACTGGAAGGTGTTAAGCTTGTCATAGCGCGTCTCAAAGTAGCCCACATCTATCCAGTTAACGCCAAAGGCATTATGGCCATCAATAACTTCAGTACCATAAGTGACAACATTGGGAGTGAAATCCGCATCATTTGGCCTGGTATCAACATCCGCAAAGAATGGCGCGATAATAGACGTGCCTATATCGCCGGTTAGACCAAACGGCGTATATGTCGTCATGGCCGAATCAAATGTCACATTGCCGTTATTGTTGACGAAAAGCTGAGAATAGTGAATGCCATAGTAGTTTGCTGTAAATCCGATATTAACCACATCGGTCGAACCATCATCGTTTGCTGCCAGCGAGTAGCTATTAAAGCCGGACCTAATCAACGGCAGCGCATCAGCATCAAGCGGCAGAGGAGCCTCAGCAATCCGATTGTCGATATCACTGTATGAAATGTTAATTGTTGATGGCAATGGGTAGGCTGGGTCGCCACTGCCCACAGCAACCTGCGAACCGGAAACGGCTGAATTGCCCCAAATAATGCTGTCTATAACGTTTACAGTGCTTTCATAGGAGCCATAAATACCACCACCATAAGACGATAAAAACGTAAGCATGTTATTAGCTATCGTACAGTTGGAGATATAAGGCTCCGATTGCCAATTGGCTGAAATTCCAGCGCCATCTCTTCCGGCAGTATTGCTAACTATCAAACAGTTCGTCAGCCTTGACGACCCCAAATGGCCGCCGGACAGGTATACACCACCGCCCGAGGCGTATGCATAATTTTCTTCGATTTCACAGTCAGATACCAGTATCGGCGTCGAGGAACAATATATTCCACCACCCTCACCACCGGGTACCGTAGCCTCGTTGCCTGTAAGTTCGCATTCCGAAATCGTCGAAGCTACACTGTCAACGCAGTATACTCCGCCGCCTTTAAACGCAGAGTTATTTATAAAGCTGGAACCGGTTACCACAGTGTTAACGTCATCCCAGTACAAACCACCTCCAACGGCTGCATAATTATCGCTAAAGTCACAATCTGTGATTGTCACCGGGTTAACACTTATGTAACAGATTCCGCCGCCGTAACTAATATAAGGATTCAGACGATATGCCGGTGTGTTTGGATCGACGTAATTCGGGTCGTTTGGATCGGTTGGATCATCCGGACCAAGGATAGGATACACTTCGTTCGCATGGTTGCCGATTAGTCCGCAGCCCGTGAATGTTGGCTGCGAATTGTCTTCACAGAACACACCTGCTCCGTAGCTGGGAACCACGTAGGCAATCCAAGGTTCTTGTCGACTGCTATAATTGGCCCCACCCCTTCCGCTCATACCACCGGTTATGGCATTGTTGCTGAAGGTACAGTTCTCGAAACTTATCTTACTGGCGTAACCGCAATATACACCACCACCGTAAGCGCTGTCTTTCCAGTATTCACCAAAATATCCACCACCGTTGCCGCCGATACCCCAACCGGATACGGCATTGCCGTAGTCACCGCCGTCACCGCCACTCCCGGCGATAACTGAACAATCGATAAACTGGCAATTCGAAACAGTGGCATTAGTTCTATCGGCAAAGTATATTCCGCCACCGTAGGCCCGGCCGTTTTCACCGCCGTCATTGCCGTTACCGCCCGCGTAATTATCTGCTCCATCGCCACCGTCGCCGCCATCCCCGGCATTCCCCGCAGTAGCTAAACAGTTAGTGATTATGCAACCATCTAATACAGGACTACTCCCGTAATCAAAATAAATTCCACCACCATAAACTTCTCCGCCGCGTCCGCCGAGACCACCGTCGCCACCATTAGGCGAAGGCAGGGAGTCATCACCACCAGGACTGACGCCGGCACCACCGGCACCACCATCACCGCCTGTGATACTGCAGTTGACTACCTGACAGTTGCGTATTGTTGGACTGCTGTACGGGCCACAATAAATACCGCCACCGAAGCCATCACCTCCATCACCACCATCGCCTCCATGTTCATCACCAGCTGACCAGGGCGGGAACGCGGTTGGATCATTCGGGTCCTCAGCACCATCGTTTCCACTACTGGCATCGCCGGAACGGAATGTGCAATTTCTGATAATGCAGTTAACTATAGTTGGACCAGCGCCACTTTCAATATATATTCCGGCACCAGCAGAGCTACCAGCATCGTAGCCATCGTCACCCGGACCTAATGGGGATGGCTGGGGAGGATTACCCCAACCGTGGTTTGCGATGGTAATGCCATTTATGACTGTATCAGGGCCACAACTGCTGAGAAATATGAGTCCTCGTGAGGCACGGCCGGTACCGTTGATAACCGTTTCAGCAACACAGCATGGATCATCAGGATTGGTGCTGGTCAACGTAATAGCTTTGTCTATGGTGATTTGTACCTCCCCATAATTGCCTCTGTTGATGATAATAATATCTCCATCAACTGCAGCGTCGACGGCTTGCTGGATCAGAGGATAATCACCGGGGACTTTAATGCTTTTAGGTTTTTCTATTATTGCAGTGATAATTCTATCTGAATACATTATGACTGTGTTGGTCAGCTCGTAAGACAAATCATTATCGGTGCCTATCCACCTGACCCGGTATCCCGAATCTACCGTTGCCGTAAGTGTCACTACAGAGTATTTACTAAAGAACCCGCCATTCGGGTCAATGCTGCCGTGCTCCCCGCCTACAACATTTACCGTCAACTGATATTGTTCCGTGGAGTAATGCAAGCCCATGTCGGCTATACCCTCATCGCCTACGCCGTCCGAACGGGTGGTAAAATCATGGAGGCCAAGAATATCAGCCATATCGCTCCCGGCATCGACACAGGGACTGTCCACAATTTGTCCTGCCGCAGTCTGGCTCAGATAGTAGCTCGAGAAAAAGAGCGGGTCGGTATCAATATTACCATCGAGCCAGTTGAGGGTACGTCCCGGCTCAACATAGACAGCCTCCGAGTCCTGGCCGCCCTGAATATCGCAATATGAAACCGTAAGAGTAGCAGGTCTTTGCAAATATACAGGATCGCTATCGCTGCCAATCGCTATCTGGTTACCACTGGTCCCTATGTTGTCCCACAGAATGCTGTCAATAAGATTCACCTGGCTCTCATAGGAACAGGACAAGCCACCACCTCTTCCATGGCTGGGATTTTCGAGGTCATATGCGATATTGTCAACTATCGTACAATTCGAAATTGTAGGTGCCACAAACCAGTTACAGACAATTCCACCACCATCTATGGCTGCCGAGTTGGCTCTAAACAGACAGTTCTTGAGTACTGGCGTGCCGGGGTCTCCTCCTAAATACACTCCGCCGCCGGAACCGCTCGCATCATTGCCGATTATAAAGCAGCTCTCAATTATTGCCGGAGATGACCAGCAGAACATTCCACCACCGCCTCCGTAGAAGTAGTCGCCGAACTGCTCGCCAAAATCGAGGTCGATCCATTTGCCTAAAGCAGTGTTGCCACTAATGATACAACCGGAAATTGTGGGTACGCCCTCACTCCAGAACATACCTCCACCATGGTAAGAGTAATTATCACTGATGATACAGCCGGAAATTGCCACATCAGCCTCATTACCATACCAGTACAGACCACCTCCATATGGCGCTTCATTCTCCAGGAACTGACTGCCTGTAATCGTTACCGTACCGCCGTTATACCACTCCTGATTCCACCCGTCCCATCCTCCACCGGCGTATACTCCACCTCCGGAGCCGACATTGCTAAGAGCAAAATTACCACTGAACAAACTGTTGGCAATGTCCAGTGAACAGTCGTAAAAGTAGTACAATCCGCCGCCGTCATGCCTGGCGATATTATCGGCAAAATTACAGTCATTAATCTCTATCGTGCAGTCCCAGTCGAAACACTGTCCTCCGCCATCGAAGCCGGCGATATTACCTGTGAATTCACAGTGATTCGCTATCACTGTGCAACCGTCCTTATAATCCTCGCCCCCACCGTCGTCACGTTCTGATGAATTATTACTTATTGTGCAGTTAGTAAGTTCAACTGTACAATCGTGCTCGTAGTAATTACCACCTCCATAGCTTGAAGTGGGGTTCGAATTAGGGTCTCCTCCCATACCGTCCGCGCCGTCCGCACCGTCCTGACCAGCGGCTCCTCCGCTGCCGCCATCGCCGGCATTCACACCATCGCCACCCGTGCCGCCATCGCCACCCGTGCCGCCAGTACTACCTCCGTTACCACCATTCCCACCATCACCGCCGTCGTCATTAGCATCTATTGGAGCAGCTGGAACAGCAACAGTGGTCAGGTTACCACTTATCACAGTATCAGAAATCTTAATCTCACAGTTCTCACCGTAGTATATAGCGCCTGCCCATGACCTTGCGCCGTTTCGAGCCATGTGGCCACCATCGCCACCCATTCCGCCATTGCCTCCAACGCCGTTGCCACCAGGCTCGCCATTTTGACCATCAGGATCGCCGCCCGTACCACCTTCACCACCGACACCAGCGTCACCACCGGCACCACCAGCACCAGCGTCACCACCGTCATTACCAAATCCCTGGACGGTGTTGCAGTCTATAATTTCACAGTACTGTATTGTTGGACGGCAATTGGGGCCGAAGTATATAGCGCCACCTAAGGCTTCACCACCAGCGCCGCCATCGCCGCCATCGCCACCTCTGCCACCACTTCCGCCATTGCCACCAGCACCGCCGGCACCGCCGTTGCCACCTACTCCCGGCTCTCCGTCGTTTATACCATCACTTCCATTTTGGCCATCCTGACCAGCCTGGCCATCCTGACCAACCCCACCGTCCTGGCCAGCCTGACCCTGGCCACCGAAGCCACTATCTCCACCGACAGCGCGGCAGTTTATAATTCTACAATTCAGAATAGTCGGGCTACTGTTGGCATCGAAGTACATGGCGCCACCATAACCTTGACCGGCATCACCACCATCAAACCCGTCTGCGCCATCGGCACCATCAGACCCGGCAATACCGGGTTCACCAGCGGCACCATTCTCACCATTTACACCATTGACTGGAGCGTTGGGATCGCTTGGATTAGGTTCAGGGTCCTCGGGATCCGGGAATGGCTCTAAAGGATCCAGAGGGTCCGGCGGATCCGGCGGAGGATTTGGAGCGTCAAAAACAAAACTTCCATTCTCACCATTCTGACCTTGGGCAATGCAGTCTTTGATTACCAAATTAGATATAGTTGGGCTGCTTCCACCAAAGCAGGCGATTGCACCACCAAACGCGTCCTGACCATCGGCACCAGTACCGTCTGTGCTAATCGGGCTACAAGGATCAAAGACCGCCGAACCGTTTATAATAGTGAAGCCGTCAACCACAGAATCGGCACCTTCACCACTTTGGAAGACAAAAGCACGCCCACGTTGCCCACAATCAATAATTGTAGCGGCTACACAACAAGGGTCATCCGGATGTTCGCTGGCAACGGTAATTGCCTTGCCGCCAAAATCAAGAGAACTCTCGTTATAAGTACCAGCCGCGACAATAACCTTGTCGCCGTGTTGATACGCAGCACTCATCGCATGGCTGATGCTGTGATATTGCCCGGGTACGTGCAGACTCGCTGATTGTCGGAATTCCACCGTCACTTCCTTATCGGAATTAATTGTCACGGTGTTTGTGTTGGACCACGACATATCATCGTCAGTGCCGGTCCATTGCCCAACCACGTATGTCGGTTCGGGCGTTGCCGTAAGTGTTACCACCGTACCATCAGGGTAGTATTCGCCTCGTCTATGATCGGGAGAGATTGTCCCGTTGCCGCCGACAACACTGGTTCGCAGCAGGTACAAAGGAACTTCTTCGAATTCAATAGTAATGTTGGCATCACCCATTATTGTGACAACTTTGTTCGGCTCTGTTGACGAATCATCATCCGTTCCGGTCCACGCCTTTATTCGATAGCCCGCCTCCGGGTATGCTTTAAGCGCCACTACCTCGTATTTGCGATAGGTGCCGATATTGGGATCAACGTAGCCATGGGCCAGATTAGGGTCAACGGGCACACCGTTAGCATCCACCACGGTGACATCCATCTGGAAAAATTCAGCTGGCTTAGGCACATAGTGAGCACCCATGTCAACTACATTCGTGTCGGTAACACCATCTGTCCTGGTGGTATACATGCTCAGCTGTACCCGCATAAGAAAACTGGTGTCGGGGTCCCCGGCGTCTACACATGGACTGTCGCCCACCTGTCCGGCTGCAACCTGACTTAGATAGAAATCGCCACGTGGCCCGGCCAAAAATAACGGGTCCGAATGAATATTGCCCTCACCAACATCATCGTTATCCTCAATGCAGGAGTATGTCGCTGAACAGTTATAAAGGTCATCTCCATTACCCCACAAGATGCAGTTTGTAATTACAGGGTAAGAATCCCCGTATGTAAAGATGCCTCCGGTTTTTGAGCCTATATTGTCGTCGATAGCGATAGTGCAGTTAGTAATAATGGGCGATGAAGACTCGCAGTCAATCCCGCCGCTTTGATAGGCCGTTGAATTATTCAGTATGAAACAGTTGAAAAGAGTCGGTGAAGCATAATAACATCCTATTCCGCCTCCGACGCTATTTGCAAAATTATCACTGATAGTACAGTGGCCAATCTCCGGAGAACCTTCCTCGCAATTGATACCACCGCCGACGCCGGAGCTTCCAAAGGCCTGGTTGCCTGTGATTGTACAGTTTGTAATCACAGGCGAAGCCTGATAGCAATCGATTCCACCGCCGTAATATTTCGCCATGTTGTTGCTAATAACGCAGTCGGTAATGGTCGGCGATGCTCCGTCGCATGCGATACCTCCCCCGTAATCTGCATTGCCCCAGCTGATAGTAAAACCTTTCAGAATACTATCAGGGCCCTCATTGCTGCCGAACGTCACAACAGAACCACTGCTCCCCAATCCCAAAATAAACGTGCTTTCAGGGCTGACCGTCGGGTTGGACGGGTTGTTGACATCACCGCTGCGAAGCGTTATTGCCTTGCCATGGAAATCAATATTTTCAAAATATACCGTATTCGCCCCGCTAATCGATTCGACTATCACTACATCCCCGTCATTCGCATCGTCTATAGCTAACTGGATAGAGCTGTAAAAACTGTTCGGGTCATTGGGGTCGTCCCTTGTGTTTAGAATCCTGCCCGGCCCTCCACTGGGTACTACTGTCAATGCCTCGTATAGATTAACTCGACCATTCGAATAGCAAAGCCCGGGCAACACCGGATCGACCGTCTGCATGAGAATGTGCTTTATAGTTGTGTGCGACATTGACGGGTATTGTGACCAAATTAACGCGCAAGCACCCGTAACATAAGGAGCGGCCATCGATGTTCCGCTTATCGTTTCGTAATCCGTAGACAAACCATAAAAGGTCATTACCGGCGTCTCGTACGTAGGGAACGTACTTAAGATATCTTCACCGGGCTCACCTACATCAACAGCAACCGCTCCGTAGTTAGAGAACCACGATAACTGGTCATTTGGATCTGTTGCCATTACGGAAATAATGTTTTCTGAACGGTAACTTGCCGGATATACAGGAAATACATCGTTATCAATCCCGTCATTTCCTGCTGCTGCCACGAACAGCACTCCAGCCGCCCCCGCAGCGTCAATAGCGTCTTTAAGCCCCTGACTGTAACCATATCCTCCCCAGGAAGCATTTATAACCGTGGCACCCATCGCAGCAGCATATTCAATCGCCTCAATCGCAGCATTCAAACCTATTTCATCTCCACTGCTTACTTTCAAGGACATAATCTTGACGTCCCAGCAGACACCGGTAACACCCCTGGTATTGTTACCACGAGCACCTATAATACCGGCGACGTGCGTCCCGTGGAAATAATCGTCAGTCGCATCATTATCACCTCCTGCGAAATCGTAGCCAAAGAAATCATCTACATATCCATTGTCATCATCATCAACACCGGCTTCACCGCTTCCCTCCGCAGCGTTCACCCATATATTCATCGACAGGTCGGGATGAGTGACGTCCACACCTGAGTCAATTACAGCCACGACAACACCGCCGCTGCCAACCTGAACATCCCAGGCTTCGGGTGCATCAATGTCGGCATCGACAGTCCCACCGGTTTGACCGGTGTTGTGCAAACCCCACAGTTCACCGAATAAAGGATCATTAGGAATAGCAAATAACTGGTATTTATAGTTTGGCTCGGCGTACAAAACATTAGCCGACTGGCTGAACTGAATAACAGCATCCAGAGATGATGTGCCCTCAGGGAGTTTTATAAGGGCTAAACCGGGAACGACGCCGTCATACTCTTTAGCTACGGTGGCACCGCCTATGATAGAATCTGAAACAATACCCCGGATTGAACGTCTCGTTCGGGGACCGATTATCTCTGGACCGCTCGGTGGTTGGATTCCTTCTTCAACAAAGCGTACAATTACCTCACTCTGCTTATTAGCGACCACATCACCAAGTAATTTGCCGAAGGGAATCGCAGACAAATCCTCTGCCGTTGCGAAACCTGCCTGAGCGCATAAAAATATCAATGAGCTGAGCAAAAAACACCGGAATCCATTCCGTCTTTGAATTTGTCGATTCATATTTTTACTTCTACCTTATTCCCTCAACTCATAAATATGTTCACTACACCCCCCTCCACGAGGATTAACCGCAAAACGCGTTGTCTTCTAATACGACCCGCTTTCCATTGCGGCAATTGCCTCTTTTTCGCGTTCCTCCTGCATAATTATAGTCGGCTTAACCAGTATCAGCAGTATCTTATGGTCCTTGACCTTGCTGCGGTTACTGAACGCCCTTCCAAGCACAGGTATCTTGCTCAATATCGGCACTCCTACTTCCTTTTCAACTTCTGCGGTTACTTTCTGACCCCCTAACAGTAACGTGCCGCCGTCCGGCACACTTACACGTGTCATAACCTGCGACGTCTCCGTCTCAGGAACAGTTACCGGGTACTCAAAAAGCTCATTATTGGCGCCATCACCTCCTTCTACTATCGTCGCAACCGTATGGGTTTTCATCCTCAGCAGGTCCTGCATTTGAGTAATTATATTCAATAATACATTCCTGTTATCCTTGGTGATAACTGGAGTAATAGTTAGAAAACTTCCGATTTGCAAAAAATAAACATTTTGAAATTGCCCTGCCTCTTCAACAGGGTAGTAACCCCGACTAATGCTTCGTACATAGTCAGGAGGCAGAGCATAAGAAACTGTGTCTTGAACCGAGAAAGATGCTGACTCTCCGCTCAAAACCGTCACCTTCGGAGCAGTCAAAGACTTGGCGTCAGCATGAGCCTGTGTCGCTCGCAAAAGGAACGCAACTTGTAAATCATCAAGTATAGAGCCGTAACCTCCACCAATCGATGCCGCAGGTTCAATGCCGCCAAAACTGCCCGGAACTTTTGTCGTGGAAGTCGGGTAAGTACTAAGAGAAGATGACTGGTTTAAACCAATCTGGCCCCATTTACCTCCAAGGTTATACGTTAAATCTACATCAAGGCCGATATCTTCAAGGAAATTCTCGCTGACTATAAGGAATCTGGCCTCAATGGAAACCTGATGTCCAAGAGATTTACGCATCTGATCGAGCAGATTTGCGATTCTCTCATGGATCTCAGGAGTTTGATAAATAGCAAGCTTCTTCGGTTGCATTTGCGGAAAAAGCGTTATACTACCCTCTCCTGTATCGCTGAGGTCGAACCAGGTGTCAGGCTCTATGCTTTCCATTATAAGCGTTCTCATACTTTCCGCCTGCAAACGGCTCATGTATCCCCCGCC
>CAYSLN010000013.1:12017-14959 GCA_964431825.1 uncultured Pirellulales bacterium
CCATTATAAGCGTTCTCATACTTTCCGCCTGCAAACGGCTCATGTATCCCCCGCCGCCAAAACCGCCGCCACCGTAACCGCCGCCGCTCATGCCGCCGCCGTAACCGCCGCTCATACCGCCGCTCATGCCGCCGCCGTAACCGCCGCTCATGCCGCCGCTCATGCCGCCGCCGTAACCACCGCTCATGCCGCCGCCACCGTAACCACCGCTCATACCGCCGCCGCCGAAGCTGCCGCCGCCGCCGTAACTGCCACCGCCGCCGTAACTGCCGCCGCCACCGTAACTGCTACCGCCGCCGTAACCACCGCCGCCACCGTATCCGCCGCCGCTCATGGCCTGCGACATCCTTACTATACCCATACCCTGGCTTAAGCCTTGAATATCTCCATAATTGGCCGGCTGGCCAATAAGGTCGGTAACATCATAAACCCGAGTTTCCATCTTGCTCGGGAGCGAGTCAAGCGTCGCTATCGTAATCACTCCATCTTTAACAACGTAGCCCAGGTCTGCTATTCCTCCCGCAACCTGCTCTACCAAAATCTCTAACGCCTTCCCAAGTTTTACTGCCGGCAAAGGTTCCATATTCGCGAAAGTGTCACGACTAATGTCGGCATTCTCAAGCAAATCTCCCCAGTTCGGTTGTATCTGTAAAGGTGGTTCTACGGCGGCCTCTAACCGCTCTACCACCTCGATAAAAGACATTTCAGGGCTTAATTGTGAAAGGTCCACAATCTGGCTTAACTGTTGATAAATCGCCGCATCAAGTGGGTCCAAACCGATCGCTTCGTCAGGTTGACGAGTCGGTTTCTGGATAATCTCCCGCCAGTTTTTGGGATAGGTAAACTCTTCGGCGTATGTAATCCCGGACTCGTCGGTTTTCTGCAAAATTTCCACCCGTTGTCTTTCCGACTCGTTTTGTATCTCTAACTGCCTCCGAAAATATCTCATATCATCCAGTGTGTCTTTCAATGTCAATGCTTCATCATTCTGCGGTTCCAGAGCAAGCAACATCTCCAGTTGTCCGAGAGCCGCTTCATAACGCTGCTGCTTTTGATAAGCCCTCGCGCTTTCCATCAGCGATTCTATCCTTTTCTGCCTCTCGGTCTCCATCTGCTCTCTGAGTTGACGCTGCGCCTCCGCTGACTCATCACGCTTTTGTTCGGCCAACCTCTGAACCTCACCCTGCTCCGCCTCGGCTATCTTCTCATCCAGTTCTTCCAATTCACTGCTGTATAGTTTGAATAGTTCTTCGCTAAGGTGAACCTGGTTTTGGTTAACCGTGTCCTTAGCTTCTTGAACCGTTGTTTTTATCTCATTAAACCGGCCCTCGTCTATGTACTTCTGCGTTTTAGCTATAGCATCGTTAACTATCGCCTTGGTATGGCCTCGTATGATACTCGTTCTGCTGTTAATCACTTCAATGTAACCACCTTCTTGCGCCATTATCGATGTATCGACCCCGGGCCCCGAAACAGCATCTATTTGCCTCAGGTAACCTTCTAATGTCTTTGCCATCGATGCCGGAATTAAGCCGCTGTCTATAACTTCAACAAAACCTTCGCGAGCCTCCTCATATCGGCCGGCGCGGTAAAGTTGCATGCTCCGATTATAAATCTCGGCAATCTGCCTCTTGAGCACATCCACCTGGTCGCCTATTCTCTCAGGCTCTTCTACATCTCGCCTGTACTCTTCTTCTATAGCTTCTCTCCTCCTGAGCTCTTTTACAATTTCCTCCACGGGCTCCTTTGTAACTTCTCTGCCCTGGCGTCGTTCTACAGCTCCTTCCCGCTCCTGAACAGCACCCTTAACCTTCTCACGAGGCGGCTTGGCTTTAATTACATGACCCTCTATCGTAACAAGCAATTCTGCGACTTGCTCCCGTTCCTTATCGGTCAAAAACTCGCTGTCCTTGACTTTTTCAAGGTGTGCCTTAGCCCCTGCCAGATCCCCCTCTCTAAGCAACTCGTCAGCTGTCTGCTTATGCTCCAATGCGTTTGTTCTTTCAAGGGCGGCTGCATGCGTTCTCTCCAGAAGTTCATTTAGCCTTTTAATCTCTCCGGCAGTTAAATACTCCTGATAGCCCTGGGCCATTAGCAAAGTCTTTTCTGCCTGTATATAGAAACCGAGCTCATATTGGCCCGTACCAACTTGGATTATATTCTGGACTATGCGCTGCATCATCTCGTCATCATTTTGAGATGGAGCCACTTCCGACAGAATCGCCGTCAGCAAAAAGACCGATATCAGGAGAATCGAGATAGACCCTCTGCATAGGGATTGTGCTAAAAAACTCGACTTGTCCAAAACTAACCTCCTGCCTATAAAAAATCACCCTCTTGGATAAATTCCCATCCCCTGAACGGTACTACTCACAGCCTCCGTGCCTGCAACCTCCAGTTATATTAGATTGGAATTATGATAACTTACTCTATTAAAAAAATCCAATTTTTGCAAGAGAAATATTCGATTTATGTACCTCTATCCGATAATATCTAAATTGCAGTTTGGTGACCTGCAAACTCGGGCAAAACTCAGGTAAAATTACCCCTCTAAAAAATACCTGACTTTTTGACATAATTCGCCCCTTATAAAGAAGGTTTAAAAATAAGTACTAAAAAAACGACTTTATGGCCTCAAAAACCTTGATTTTGGCAGTTGAAACCTCAAGTAGAAACGGTTCCGTTGCAATAGCTCTCGGCCAAAAATTGCTCGCTCAAACAACTTTTTCCGCGCCCCTAAAACATAGCGCCGAGATTTTTCCCGCCACGAACGCCCTGCTGAGCGAATTTGGCCGAAAACCGGACGAAATCGAGCATATCTACATCTCCTCCGGCCCCGGCAGCTTTACAGGCCTGCGAATTGCCGTAACTCTTGCAAAAACAATGCACTTAGCAAACGCCGCCAAAATCGTCGCAGTCGATTCTCTCGACGTAATCGCAGC
>CAYSLN010000013.1:15059-20154 GCA_964431825.1 uncultured Pirellulales bacterium
GAGTTTCTGGACAAGTTCGCTTCCAAAGAAAGGCCCATTCGCCTGCTCGGCGATGGCCTGCTATATCACAAGGACAAGTTCGAAGCCGAGGGCGTGAGTTTCTTCGATGAAAACCTCTGGAGCCCGCGGGCCGATAAGGTCCACCTGCTCGGCTGGCAAAAAGCACAGGCAGGCCAGTTCGCCGACCCAATGTCACTGACCCCCAATTATCTTCTTCGCCCCGATATAAAAATAAAACGCCGTTGATAATGTCTCCCCAATCAATACGCGACGACTTTGCCAGCCCGCGTACAGCTTGTCTAAATTGTACCTGGCGCAGGCCAGTGAACTTGTCCCTTCGACCACGCTCAGGAGAGGCTTCGAGAGATTGGGTTTGTTTGGGTTTGTTTTGTCGAAGCCGCTGGGGTGATTTATTTTCATAATCCTTTTGTGAAAAATCGCTTGTGTTCATTTGCACCCTCCCGGAAATTGGGTTTGTTTTGCATAATAAAGACAGTTGCCAGTTGCCGGGGTACAGGGGACAGGAGGCAGGAGGGAAAAGAAACTTCATAGTCGAATGACTATGAAGTTTTCTCACGCTCCGGCTCATAATAGTTCTTAAAATGAGCCATAGTCTAATGACTATGAGCATTTTCATATTACGAGGATGGATGGTATTGCGCATTGCGTATTGAGTATCGCGTATTGCATGGAAAAAACAGAAGGCCCCCGGTAGAGAACCAAGAGGGTAGTCCCCTGTAGCTTGCTCAAGGTAGATAGCTGCTCGGGGATAAACTTCTCGAGGGTAAACGCCGGGACAGGGGACGGGATTCGTCGCTCGTCGCCAGTCGCCCGTCGCTCGGAAGACAGAGGGAAAAAGAAATCCGAAATACGAATATCGAAATACGAAACAAATTGGTTTTGCAGTTTGCATTTTTACGGCTGAGGGGTTAATTGTTGATTTGAAACTGGCCGGTGGCATTTATGTATTCCCCCAAAAGATTCGTCATCGACTCTCTACTTGGCAGCGACCCGTCTTTCGCAGAAGCTTTGCTACGGAGGGTGGAGGCGCTGCTTCGAAGAGTAAAAATTTGCGTTCAGGCCGGGGCTCCGAAGGACAGGCCAACTATAACTCTTTAATTGTTTTTTCCTTTCTCTGCTTAGCCTGCCACTTATCGCTTAATACCCTATCTTACTAACCTAACACCCACGCAAGAATAGCATAGAAATAAACACGACCTCAGATTGACTTGTCTATCAACGTCCAGCAGACTTAATAAGCGTCAACCGCCTTTGGGCACTGGCAACAATGTCGTCATAAGTGACTATCTCCACATCAGATACCGTAGCCATAAGCTTCTGGTGATCAAACGCGTCTCGGAACTCCGAGGAGGAGCCAATCACGACTCCCAAGTGAGGGCGGTAGATCTCTATGCCAAGACGCTTCTTAAGACGTTCGCGATTACCTCGTTCCTCAAACCAATTGCGATATTCAAGTAACTGCGCTCGCGCTTTCGTTACCGCCGCGGAAAAACGATCCCGATTCTTTTGGCGACAAACAAGTTTAGTCTGGGGAAGCTTGAGGTCCACAATGGTGGCGTGTTGAGCCTCTGGGTCAACCAGGAGAAAATCAGGGATAAGCGGTCCGGTGTCCTCCCGAGTGAGGAATACATGGGGGAAGACATCGCGATAATCCCATCGCCTGAAGAACCAAGGGTGCTTCTCGAAGAAGCGTTGGATATCCTTTTCTCTCGCTCGTGGATCATTGATGATATCTTCAAGCTCCATTAGCTCGGATAGTGTGACGCCTGCATATTGTTCCTTGAAGTGTGTGAGAACAGCTAAACCAGGCCGCACAATGCCAGCTTCTCTCTCTATGCGATAGAGATTGAGGATGCTGGTAGGTCGGAAGACAACGCGTCCCTGTTCAATAGCCATCAGGTACTGAAAGTCTTCAATCGGTTCTTTCCCCTCAATTGCTGAAAACAAGTCTCTTACCTTCGGGGCGGCCGCTAACGGTGTCCAAGCATTGTAGCCCATGCCCCACATTAGGGTCTCGATGGAGAAAGTGCTATGTAAGACTTGGTTCTCAAATCCATATGCAGGTTCCTCGCCATGCTGCCGCGTTACAGCTGCGATCGCTCGAAGAAAATGACCTGCTCCAATTGTCTTTCCTGGCTCCGCAAGCCTTGCTGCCTCAGACAACACTAAGCAAAGTCGCTCCCCAGGGACCACCTCGGATGGATCGCACTTTGGAGCTAATTTATATTCATGAAAGAGGTTGAAGCGGCTTTCGTCAAGATTGACAAGTCGCGTGAGCATTGTATTCAGTCGATACAATGCAAGCGTTAAATACGAGTCGGGGAAACCTTGGTCCTCTGGTTCAATGTCTGGCTTACTGGCCGAGACTTTAAGGGCACGGCTTAATTTCTGGTCGAACTCGATTCCATAACTCTCAAGCTGTGCCAACAAAGGTTTTCCTTGCTTGAAATAAATCATATAAAAACAGGGCCGTTTGTCTTCCCTTATTTACCTCCTATACTACCCAAAAACAAACAACGGATGATAACGTGAAGTTAATTCACAATCAACAGATTGCAGCGTGAGGAAACGATTATTAAATAACTTTAATGGTTAAATTCCTCTTGGTTCAAGGTGTAACTCCGATGAGGACCAGAGGAACGGCAGGGACACCTCGTCCCTGTCTGACAACGTTGTAGAACTCGCCTTCATAATAGGCGACACCTGAACTCATCTGTGTTTGGAGGCTTTTCATGGGGAGGATTTCAATACCAACATCTATCTGATCCCCCACGTAGAATGCAAGATGTTTGACAAACAGATCATAGGCAACGAAAGAATATTTCCCGAACTGAACCTCAATCGCCACACGCTCTTTAACAAAGTCGGTCTGGTTGTAGCTGTAAATCGGGGTCTCACCAGCTTCTTCTATCTGGCGCTTCTGCTCATCGGGTTGCATGGTCAGCGTTTTCCGGATTAGTTTTTCGCTCTTAGTTACCCAATAGCTTACCCGGCTTTCTTCCCATTTCCTGTTCTTGAGGAGCTTTTTGAACATCTTGTTCATGTCGATGGGGCTATACAACAACCTGCCCTTCATATTCTTTTCTCTGGAAACTTTTGTCTTGCACTTGCGGGCATCAACAGCTTTGATGACAGCCCGAATCTCAGACCAGAGCTTTGGCTTGTGAACGAGCAAAAACTCAAGCCCATTCAGGTGGGAATATGTCTCGCATATTTTCATCTGGCAACGCGTTTATATCTCTTACGCTTCTTCTATAGAAACGTCATCTGTTCCGCATTCTGTTTTGTAGACCAAGGTGCTACTGTTAATTTGTTTCCGGCCTCCTCCGGATCATATACCGGCTTGTGCATTGGCCGAGTACGCAGAATACCAGTCATCTCCTGTTGAATTCTGTCACAGGCGATGTCAACATATTTGTCAACCGTTTCTGCACCGACACCTCGTCTGTTGTGTCTTATGGCAGCAACGATAGTCGTACCGGTTCCAAGGAACGGATCGAAGACCCAATCATCTTCGTTTGTCATTGACAGAACAAGTCGCTCGATAAGCTCTACGGGGAATTGACATGGATGCTCAGTTTTTTCGACGTGATTGCTTTTAACGTTCGGAATCACCCACACATCGCCCGGATTTTTTCCTAACGGGTTGCAGGAGTATTTTCCAGCCTTTGGCCCTTTGAAATATTTCTTGCCCGGATACTTCTGTGGAACCCTTATTGAATCAAGATTGAATACGTAATCGTTTGTCTTTGTAAACCATATTATAGTCTCGTAACGCCCAGAGAGACGTTTGCTGCAATGGAGGCCATGTTCAAAATGCCAAATGATACGATTTCGCATAGTCAGGCCGAGTTCTGTGAAGATCGGATAGAGAACAGCATCCAGCGGGATTATTGACCCATTATTAACATAATTTCCCACCTGCCAACAAATACTTCCATGGGGAGAGAGGACCCTGACACATTCTTGAATAACTACTGCCTGCTGACCAAGATAGGCTTTCAATTTGAGTTTCTTCTCGTACTCTTTCCCGATATTGTAAGGAGGCGAGGTAACGATGAGTTGTATCGATTCATCCGGAATGCGGCGTAACAAACTGAGGCAATCACCCGGATGCACAACAATGTGCCGCGAGAGTGAAAACCGATCAGATATCTTATATTTCTCAAACATGAAACTAAATTATCGTATATTAGCTTTCCGGTCAATAGTACATTTAATCATCTCAGAAAAAATGGTGGGGACCTGACGAGTTTACCTCGCTTTCTGCGTCAATCCGCGTAAAAGGCCATATACGGGTTCTTCATCTCCGGCGTTAAGCGGGTCGAACTTGCGGAGGACATTTAGTCTTTGAAGCTCGAGGATGGTTTTGTAGAGGCTGTTCTCTATTCGGCGCTCGTACATTAAGAGGCGCTCGAGGACCCTTGCATTTGCGAAGTCCTTTACGGCCAATCGGCCGAGGGCAAGAGAGCTGTCTTCCCCGGACTGGCCGGGCTGTGGCTGGCCAAGGCCTTTGGGAAACATCGACTGGGCAAGTTTTGCGAACGGGCTGGATTTGTTATCTGCGCTCAACGCGTCGATGGCCTGGTTCTGGATGTTGATGGTTCGCTTGAGCCGCCATGAGAGACTGACAACGCGCTCGGCCAACATGGATTCCATAGGGCCGATAGGGACCAGCTCGGCGAGCATCCGGTCGCGGTGGAGTTCAAACTCAGTCTGGCTTTCCGAGCTGATGATGTCCTGACGGGCGGAAAGGCCGTGCCTGACGGCGTTTTGTGAGACGGTAGCTTTGCCCTGACGGCTGCGCGGGCCGGTCGATTTCCGGGCGTTACGACGGTTTGCGAGAATTTGGGCTTCAGTAGCCATGATTTGCTCCCCCAATGTGTTACGATTCACTATGATTTGTTAGGTGAATATTATACAATATTATTTGTTAAATGTAAAGTGAATTTTCAAATTTACTCAAGATACGGATTACAGTTAAAAACTGCCGAATGGCTTTTACAATGACTATAACGGCCTGGATTCCTGCTTTCGCAGGAATGACAGGGGGAATCAGCAATCAGACAGGGGT
>CAYSLN010000014.1:0-15828 GCA_964431825.1 uncultured Pirellulales bacterium
TTCAGCTCGGTTGTATTGTTATCCTCCTTCGGAGGGTTTTGGGATGACTTCTAGTTTATAACCATCTTTCGTTATGTATTTTAACGGAACTTTAGCATGGCCTTCATTATCGACAAAGGCCAGTAAATATTTAAATGAAACAAACCAATCTAAACGCATTTGCTTTTTGCTTGCACCCCACGTCCAATCTGCAAGTCTCTCGAGTTTTCTTTGACGTTCAGTGGTTAATAAACCTTTTCTCTTCAAAGCTTTTTGATTCACTACCCATGTTCCAAGATTATAACCATCTTCAGTGGTATACGCATTTGGAACTCGTGATGTGCCGTTGTTTTTGGCGTAATTACATAGATATTTATAACCTTTTGGCCAGCGATCTTTTCGTGCGTCCCACACCCAACCTGGAAGTTTTTCAAGAAGCTCTTGTTTCTTTTTAGAAAGCTTATCGTTTTTATATATACGCCGTTGAGCACGCACCCATAACCCTAGAGCATACCCATTGTATGTTTTATAATGCTCATGTACTCGTACATGGCCTTCGTCCTCACAAAATCCCTTTAAAAGATCGTATGCTTGACTCCATGATATGCCTCTATGTCCTGTGGATTCCCATACCCAACCAGATAATTGCTCAAATAAATGCTGCTGTTCTTCAGACAATCTTCCCTGTTTCTTCTTATATCTCTGATCTCTCACCCATGTACCAAGCCCATATCCATCGTCCGTTACGTAGTTTGCTGGAACGAGTGCATGGCCTTCCAATTCTACATATTTACTTAAACGATTAAACCTTTTGAGCCATAGTATATTTTTGTGTCCTTTTCCTGGTTTCCATGTCCAACCATATAATCGCTCCAGTTTATAACAGCGTCGAGAAGATAATTGATTCCTTCTGTACAGTCGGCGTTGATGCATCACCCAAATTCCAAGCTTATAGCCGTCCTTGCTCTTGTAATTTTGGGACACAATTGCATGTCGATGGATTCCAATGTACTTTAGGAGATGAATAAAGCCCTCATTCCATTGAAGTTCATGCACATTCCATATCCATGTCGGTATTCGCTCCAAGCTTCGTCGTCTTTGTAGCGATAGGTTACCTTGACTGTAGCGGGCACGTTGCGTGCCCACCCACATGCCTAGACGATACCTATCTTTCGTGACATAGCTCACTGGTACATTTGTATGACCTTCACGTTTTGCATATTTACGCAGGTGCTTGAAGCCTATTCTCCATTTCTCCTCATTTGCGATTGTATTACTAGCCAGTTTGCGGCTTGTACGCCACTTCCATACTGGTAACTGTTCAAGGAAAAGTTGACGTTCTTTCGGTAATATCCCTTTTCGATAAAACTGACGCTGATTTTGGACCCATATTCCAAGGTTGTATTTGTCCGGCGTGACATAGCTCCTTGGTATATTTGTATGACCTTCACGTTCTGCATATTCACGCAGGTGCTTGAAGCCTATTCTCCATTTAGGCGCATTTACGTTTGTCTTACTAGCCAGTTTGTGGCTTGTGCGCCACTTCCATGCTGGTAACTGTTCAAGCTTTTTTTGTTGTTCAGTAGTTAATCTTTCTTGTTGGTAGGCCTGGCGCAGCTTAACAACCCATTTTCCGAGAGCATAGCCATCTTTAGTGAAATAATTTACAGGTACGAAAGTATGCCCTTCGCGTTTGGCATATTCATGCAAACGCTTTAAAAAACCTTCGGATATGATCATTTGGCGAGTCTTTCCGCGATTCCATACCCAACCGGGCAATTCCTCAATAATATGCTGACGTTTGGTTGATAACGTCCCTTTTCGATAGGCAGCATGTTGACTTGCAACCCATGTGCCAAGGTTATAGTGGTCCTCAGTGAAGTAGCTAACAGGAACTTTAGTATTGCCCTCGCGATCTGCATACTTGCATAGATGATTAAAACCTTCCTGCCATAGTGCCTCAGAATGATCCCATACCCATTTTGATAACTTCTCAAGGCGTTCTTTACGCTTTGCAGATAATTTTCTTTTTTTGTAGGACTGCTGCTGAGCTCTTACCCATTGCCCAAGCTTACAGCCACCCTTTGTAACATACTTTCTAGGCACATATGCGTTTCCTTCCCGTTCGATATACTGACAAAGTAAACCAAAAAAGAAATCCCAGGAGGAAGTAGAAAATGGATTGCTAAGTTGCTTATTATGATTTGCCATTCCGCTGTTTCCCGAATCTGTTTACTGCAAGCAATGTTACTACTAAAGGGCGGGAAATACAATCAGATTTTCAGATTTGGGCGGATATGCAGGGATGGGCGGACACGTAGGTTTGCCCCAACGTATGCATCAATCGGGATCGGGGCGGATGAATAGATTTGGGCGGACACACAGGTCCGCCCCTACGGGGTAAATAATTTGTCATGTGGCCATTGGCGGGGGTTGTTGGCGATATATTCGCGAATACGCCGCAACGATGTTTCATCACGAACAATCTGTTCGTAATAATCGCGCTGCCATAATTTGCCTTCGAACAGTTCCCAATGGTTTTGTTTCACATTGCGTATATATTCATTGGTCGTCATGGTTTTAAACCATTTAACCATTTCATATATTGGCCGGGCCTGTGGATTCGGGCGGACACACAGGTCCGCCCCTACGGTGTCGGTGATGTTTATTATGCCGTGACAATGGTTTGGCATTACCACGTATTCATCGATTTCAATATTGGTGTATTTGTTTTTTAATTCGTTCCACCAACGACCAATCATTTTGCCGGCATCATTCAAAATCATCCGGCCTTTTTCGATTTCCCCGAACAGACAAAGCCGCCCTTGTGTGCAAACGGTAATAAAATAATACCCGCACTGCGAATAGTCATATCCCGTTAATCGAATCGACCGGCGATGATGAATATCCGGATTATATTTCATAATTGGATGGGCTGTGCGGACGAACCTCCTGTTGGGGCGAACCTACGTGTTCGCCCTGATTTATTCCTGCGGCAGAGAGGCGAGGTCGGCGTCTGAGCCGGCGACCATCAGGATATCGTCCTGATAAACAACAGTGCTCGGCATGGGGACGTTTATAATCTTGCCCTTTTCACTTTTCTTTGCTTTGTTGTGCTCGCCCCGCTTGATTGAGACGAGATTGACGTTGTATTTCTGTCGTAGCTGGAGGTCCATAACAGTTTTGTCATCGAAGCTGGCCGGGGCCTTTATTCGTGCCAGACTGTAACCCGGCGCAAAATCTATCTTCTCGCCTATCTGCGGCGCGATAAGTTTATACGCCCATCTTTGAGCAGACTCGATTTCCGGATAGATAACTTCGGTAGCACCTACCTTCGAAAAGACCTCGCCCGCAACGAGGCTATCCGCTCTTGCATATATCTGCTTAACCCCCATTTGCCGCAGGTTCACCACCGTCAGAATCGCCGACTGAAAGTTCTCCTGGCCAATGCCGATAATCGCAACATCTGCCTTATCAACGCCTTGTGCTTTAAGCGCTTCTTCGTCGGTACTATCAAGCCGGACCGCGAGGCTTACCTGGTCGCGAATCAGCTCCACCTCATTTCTGTCCTTGTCGATTGCAATAACCTCCGCTCCACTCATTGCCAGAGCGATAGCCAGCTTGGTACCGAACTTTCCCAATCCTATCACAGCAAACCGCCTCATAATTTGCTCCTCGTATCGTGTTTGTTGTTCATTGTATGTGAACTCATAACACTTTTAGCCAACAATTACTGCCTCATCCGGATAATTGTATTGGACCGGTTTTAGATTAAACGTTAACGCCGCCAATAATGTCAACGGCCCGAGTCTGCCAATAAGCATCACTGCAATGATAATCAATTTGCCCATACTTGTCAAAGAAGCTGTTATGCCGGTCGTCAGGCCGACGGTGCCCAGCGCAGAGCCCGCCTCGAACATAATGTCCGACATGGTAAAGTTACCCGGATTTTGATTTTCGGTGATATTCAAAGCTAACGTGGCACCGAAGAGAACCAGGACAAAAAGCAGCGTAACAGTAATTGCTCTGCCTACGACGACTACCCGAACCGAGCGTTTATACATTTCGACTTCCCGTCGCTTTCGCAGGGTAGCAAAAACGGTCATTATTATCACGGCCAATGTGACGGTTTTGATTCCGCCTGCGGTTGAGCCGGGAGAGCCCCCGATAAACATAAGCAGAATCAGAATAAACTTACTCGAAGCCGACAGCTTCGAGATATCTACGGTATTAAAGCCAGCTGTCCTTGCTGTAATTGACTGGAACAGTGCATCCGGAAAGCTGGTGCTATTGCCGCCCGTGAAATGCTCGAACAGGAGGATTGCGAGCGCGCCTAAAACAATCAGGCAGGCACTTACGGCAATAACAATTTTGGTTTGTAGCCGCATCCTCTTCGGCGCTTCCATTGAAAACCTGTACTTCTTATTAAATAGTCGTTTGAAGAAGCGTTTTACTCTATCAGCGACAATAATAGCCAGATTATAGAGTACCCCGAAGCCAAGGCCTCCCAGGATAATCAGGGGGCAGACCACAGCATATACGCCCCAGCTTTTCTCTTGCGCGTAGCCAATAAAGCTATCGTTGAACAGGCTAAAACCCGCATTACAAAAAGCACTGATTGAATGAAAGATACTGCAGAACCACTGCTGGCGGAAATTAGCAACTCGGCCGGGCACATCGTCCCACATCCCGAACAGACTGACTGCGCCAACAGCTTCGATTATTATTGTCGCGACAAAGATGAAGGCTATCATATGGCCTATTCGACTAACCGTGCGGGTACTCAGTAGATCCTGCATCGCCACCGATTCACGTAAACTCAAGGCCTGGCCCAGAAGTAATGCAAATACCGCACCGAACATCACTATCCCCAGGCCGCCAAGCTGAATCAACCCTAAGATTATCCCCTGTCCTATCAGGCTGAAGTCGTTTCCCGTGTCTTTTACGATAAGGCCGGTGACACAGGTGGCACTGGTCGCGGTGAACAGGGCGTCGACAAAGCCGAGGCTCTCGCCGGCAGAAGCCCTTGGCAGCATGAGCAGGCCTGCTCCTGAGACAATCAGAATAAGAAAGCTGGCAATCAGAGTCCGGGTCGGATTTCTTCCGGATGCAGCCAGGCCTACTGAGGTGATGCAAATCCTGGTGACAACTTCAATAATAAGGTAGGTACCTACCGCGAGATTCCTGACCTTGCTCGGATGAATTTTACCAAACCATCGGCCCGACCCAAAGATGACCAACCCCAGCGCAATCAGCAGTGGAATTTCATACCAGTTAGCAGCCAGAAACTCTTTTATCGATTCGGCGTTGAAAAGGCGGATGATTTTGCTGGCAATGAAAACAAACAGCATTGCAATCTGGATATTGAACAACAGACGTGAAGGCAGCAGTGGCTCATAGAAGCCAAACAATGCGACAAAGGTTGCCAGCACAATTGCTGAAGTCACGACTTTGATGCCGATCAGGGCCCGTTCCAAACGCATATTTTTGTAAGTGATTGTCATAAAAGTAAATTATCGATGCTAAAGTCCCTGTTGTCAATTAACAATCAGGCTACGTCAGCCAGTCCCAGCTGCTCGTGGAACTTAGCCAGCAAAGCCCGGCGGATATTTTTGTGCTCGGCCTTTGCCAGCATTGGGTCTTGTAAAGCCATCTCGAAGGCGTTTTTTCTTGCCATAACCAGCAGGTCGAAATCATCGATAATGTTTGCAATTTTCAAGTCCGGCAGTCCGTGCTGCCTTGTACTGAACAATTCTCCGGGTCCCCGCAGCCGCAAATCGTACTCGGCTATCTCGAATCCGTCGTTACTTTTGGTCATGACTTCGAGCCTGTTTTCAGCTATTTCGCTGTCGGTTTCTGCGAATAAAAGACAATACGCTTTATCTTCCGACCTTCCTATGCGGCCTCTGAGCTGATGCAACTGTGCCAGGCCGAATCTCTCCGCTCCCTCTATGACCATTATCGTCGCGTTCGGGACATCCACCCCCACCTCTACCACCACGGTAGAAACCAGCACATTTATTTTGCCCCTGCGAAATTCCGACATGACCTGCTGCTTTTTTGCGGAGGGCATTTGGCCGTGCAGAAGCTCGACGTTAAATTCCGGAAAAACTTTCGTGGAAAGGTTCTTCCATTGGTCGGTCGCGGCTTTAAGAACACCGGCTTCTTCGACGGCAGTAATACGGGGGTAAACAAAATAGGCCTGTTTCCTTGCCTTTAGGCGTTCACGGATAAACTCGTATGATTTGTCCTGATGTTTCCGGTCGACCCAGCGTGTAATAACACTACCTCTTCCCGGCGGTGAATGCTTGATAACAGAAACATCCAGGTCCCCAAAAGCGGTCATCGCCAGCGTTCTGGGGATAGGCGTGGCCGTCATAACAAGACAGTGCGGCGTGGCGTCCTTGCGTAATCCTGCCCGCTGATGAACTCCGAATTTATGCTGCTCATCAATCACTACCAGGCCGAGCTTGCGAAATTCCACATCTTTCTGCAACAGTGCTACCGTCCCGACGACTATATCAATCGCGCCCCGCTTTATTTTTTCCAAAAGCTCGGTCCTCTTTTTGCCGGTCAGTCCGCGTGTTATCAAGACTCCCTTTACCCTGCTGTTTTTCAGGTATCTTTCGATGCTCAGAAAATGTTGTGAAGCCAGAATCTCCGTAGGTGCCATAATCGCCACCTGGGTCTTGTTGGCGACCGCCAGCAGGGCCGAATAAAGTGCCACTACCGTTTTGCCCGAACCTACGTCGCCCTGCAGGAGCCGATTCATCGGCTTTGACCTGTCCATGTCCTCAACAATTTCGGCGATGCAGTCGTTTTGGTCTTTGGTGAGCAAAAACGGAAAGCGTTTTCTGATTCGGCTGTCGATTTTGTCACTGTGCACACATGGTGGCGCGGATGAGAAGTGTTGTCTTTTGTATCGCCGAAGTGCTAATCCAAGCTGCATTAGAAATAATTCATCGTACTTTAGTCTACGTTTTGCTTTAGACAGTTTTTCCTCGTCCGGCGGTAAATGTATCCAGGCGAAGGCGTCTTTTCTGCTTATAAGATTTACCTGGCGTAAGAAGCTATTATCGAAAAACTCGCGCACAAGCACATTGAGGTTAACAAGCAGAGGCGCGATTATCCGTTTGATTTGCCTGCTGCTCAGCCTGAAGGTGGCGGAATAAACTCCCCCGCTAAAATCCTGGACTGGATTAGGATGTACTTGGTCAAGTACCAAAAACTTCGGATTGGTTATTTGCAATTGATGCTTGTATAAAGCAACCTTTCCGGAGGCCATTATCATCTGGCCGGGCTTTAATTGATTTCTAAGGAACCCGCCGTGAAACCAGACAATCCTGCATACGCCCGTATCATCGCTGATTATAGCCTCGAATATCGGTGAGCGACGGAAAGCCTGATAGTCTATAGATTCAACCAGGCCGACAATGGTAACAGTCTGGTCGGGTTGCATTTGGGCTATCTTTATGGCATCAGGTGCAAAATTCCAGTCACGCGGAAAATACTCCAGCAGGTCCCCGACGGTATGTACACCCAGCTGCGCGAAGGTTTTGGCCCTGGCTGGACCTACACCTTTGAGATATTGCACAGGCATCGATAAGTCGAAATTGGTTTGTGACTTTTCGTTTATAGATGTCATTACAGCTTGTCTGTTATTCCTCTATTCCTCGAAGCCATATTCGCCGATTAGCTTGACGAACCTGCAGCCACAGGTTTGCGTCTCGATTAGTTTGCCTTTTTTCTTTTCACCGATTACCAGCTCCTGGATTGTTGCGCCGCCGACCGGTCCCACAATCAAACCACTTTCTGCAAGCTGCCTGACCAAAGGCTTTGGCATAGCCGGGACTCCTGCGGTGATGATAATCCTGTCGAAGCAACCCCTTATCGGCAATCGGGACTTCGGCCAGCCGCAACTGCCGTCGCCGACACAGAACTCGACATTATTAACACCCAGTCTGCTCAAAGCTGCCTGAGCCGACTCGGACAGTTGGATCAGTTTTTCAATGGTATAGACTTTTTTTGCCAGCCGGCTCAGCACAGCCGTTTGGTAGCCGCTGCCCGTCCCAACCTCCAGGACCTCGCAATCAGGATTAAGCCGAAGCTGCTGTGTCATCAGGGCGACAATATAAGGCTGTGAAATGGTCTGGCCCATACCGATAGGCAGAGGACCGTCGGAATAGGCCTGAGGAAGATACGCCTCCGGTATAAACTCTTGTCTGGGAATCTCGGCCATCACTCTCAGTACATCCGGGTCGGTTATGTCCCGGCCTTTGAGGTTGTGTCTGACCATCCGTTCCCGTTCCCGGCCAAATCTGTCTTCCTCATGGCGGCGATACATGGAGATAATAATCGCCTTTTAGCGGTGGTTTTGCAAACCAATTTTGCTTTGCTCGGGCAGTAGCGTTAGCAGCTTTATCTCAATCCTACTTTCTGGATGGATGGCCAGTGTCTGTTGGCGTAAATTCAGACTGCTGTGTTTGCGAATCAGGCTGATGGATTTCTCTTATTTCGATTGGGGGCCGGTCCTGATTTTCGCCGGCAGTAGCAGGTTGTGTGTCGGGCTGTGACGCTGGTCGCGATTGATTATGTATGAAATCAGCTACTTTTTTGTAATCTTCCGCACCGTGACAGTTTCGTTCGTATTCAAAGATTGTTTTGCCGTAGCTTGGTGCTTCAGCGAGCTTGATATTTCTTCGAACACAAACCGGTAGAACTCGCGCCTGTGCCCAGGCACTGTTGGTCCCGCGTGCGTTGTTGAGGAACTGCTCTATGTCGGCCTTGACTTCATTTGGGAGCGAGGCCCTGCTGTCGAACATACACAGCAAAATTCCTGTGACCTTCAGGCTCGGGTTTATTCTTCTGTTGACAAGCTCGACGGTTTGCAGCAGTTTTCCGAATCCCTGCAGGGCCAGGAAGTGCGGCTGGAGTGGAATTAAAACCTCTTCGGCGGCGGCAAGGGCGTTGAGGGTAAGCAATCCGAGCGAGGGGGCACAGTCGATAAAACAGTAATCAAATTTATCTTCGAGAGGCTGGATAGCCTCTCGCAAAATGGTTTCTCTGCCGACCGCGCTTACCAGTTCGCTTTCAGCACCAACCAGGTCGATGTTTGCGGGCAACAGCCAGAGATTTGGGCGCACGAGCATAATTTCATCTTCAAATTTGGCGCTCTTGATAAGAACTTCGTATGAGCCGTGCTTGATTGTTTGAGGTTCGAGACCGAGGTGTATCGTCAGATGTGCCTGAGGGTCCATGTCGACGACGACCACCTTCGAGCCCCCGGCAGCGAGGGCTGCCGCGGTATTAGCCACTGTTGTGGTTTTTCCCACTCCCCCTTTTTGATTTAATACGGCGATAGTTCTCATTGTTTGTGGTTCGTCTTTTGAGGTTCATCGCTCGTGGCACCGAGCAAAGGACCGGAGTCAGAACTCGCAAGCTTTTTCAGAACAGCATCCAGAACACCGTTAACAAATGGACCGGATTTATCCGTGCTGAATTTTTTGGCAAGCTCAATGGCCTCATTTATCACAACTTTAGGCGGAATCTCGGGACAGAATTTCAACTGATAAACCGCCAGTCTTAAAATACTTTTGTCAACAGGTGAAAGTCTCGTGAATTGCCACTTGATTGTCGATGCAGTTATCAGTTGGTCGCATTGCTGTAAATTTTCCCACGTTCCTTTCGTCCATTCAAAGGCGAGCTTACGGACGAAATCGGAGTCTTCTACCTCTGCGAAGAACTCATCGAACAAACGGTTGAGCAAATCAGGACCCTGTACATCAAGCTGATGCAGTCCCTGCATTGCCAGCTCTCTGGCCCTTGTTCTTTTATCCATCTTTTTTGTTCGGAGTTTGTAAACTATGAACTTATGACGACGAAGTACTTATCTGTTCCATCACGTTGACGGTTTCCATAGCCGTCATTGCTGCATCAGCGCCCGCATTGCCCATCTTGGTTCCTGCTCTTTCGACCGCCTGTTCGATAGTCTCACATGTCAGGACGCCAAATACAGCCGGGACGGCCGAATCGTAGTTAATTTGTCCGATACCCCTGATTACCTGCTGGCAAACAGCCTCGTAATGGCCGGTCTGACCTCTTATAACCGCTCCGAGGCAGATGACTGCGACGTGTTTGCCACTTTGAGCAAGTTTTTTTGCAACTGAGGTAATTTCACAAGCGCCCGGCACCCACACTACGGATATTTGTTTGTCAGCAGCACCATGGCGCTGGAGGCAATCTATCGCGCCGGCAAGCAGCTTAGAAGTTATGAACTCATTGAACCGGCTTACCACGATAGCGTAACTGCCCTTGCCGGCTGTTATCTGGCCTTTTATTTCTGTAATCATGGTTCCACTTCTCCAATTAGTCGTTAGTATTCAGTCGTTAGTATTGTGTGATTTGTGATACGATTCACTATTCACCGTTTGCTAACGACCATTCACCCACCTAAGTAGCCACACATTATAAGACTGTCGGCGGCTGCTTTCCAGAAAAACAGTAACTTTACTTGAGTTTGGTAGTTGAGTCAATCCCCCGTTCCTGGCCTAAGCCATGTGATTACAAGAGCTTATAATCTAATTTCTCCTCAAAACTTTCGCTATAGACGACAAAGGCTCAAGCCTGCAAAAAAGCACTAACCCTGTGGTACTTTGTGGGCGATAACGCCGTTGTGTAAGCGCCTAACTGCTAAATGGTGGACGATTATGAGGTAGGACACAACTATGATTTTTGATGGTATGGAATTCGGCTCCTACGACAAGGCTGAGCATAAAGCCCACATGGCGTTTGAGTTTTACGAAGACGGCAAAATGTCGCAGGCTCTTGAGGAATTAGAGGGAGCCCTTGAGGCAAGCCCCGCTAACAGCTCGTGGCATTTCGACAAGGGCCTTACGCTGGATGCTATAAGTCGATTCGATGAAGCGATAAACGAATACGAAATCGCCCTGCAGTTTAACCCTGATGATTTGGAGATATTGAATTCACTTGCAGTCGACTATACCCGTGTAGGTCAATATGATCTGGCTATTTCTACTTTCGAGCATATCCAGGAACTCGACCCTGAGTTCGAGCCTTGCTATTGCAATCGTATAATCACATATACCGAAATGGGCCAGCATGATTTGGCCGAAGAGATGTTTTACCTTGCCCAGCAGATAGAACCGGACTGTGCACTCTGTTATTATAATATCGGTAATAGTCTTTTTGCGAGGGCTCGGTATAAAAAGGCTATTCGCTGCTGGCTGAAAACAGCTGAACTGGAACCAAGTCACCCACAGATTAACTATCGAATCGCCCAGGCCTACTGGTCGGAGTCTGACAATGAGCGCGCTCGCGAACATTTTCTTACAGAGCTTCGCGCCAATCCTGGTGATGTAGATGTCATTCTCGATTTTGGTTTGTTTTTAATCGAGACAGGTGATATCGAGTCAGCGAAAGAAAAGTTTAACAGAGCACTCGAGCTTAACCCGGATTTTGGAGTCGCTTTGTTTTATCTTGGAGAAATCGCCTTTAATAACGGTGATTATGAGCGGGCGGTAGAACTATTCAATCAGGCTTTGGAAAAAGACAATACGCTAACAGGACCATGCTATAGGTTGGCCCAGTGTGAGTTAATGAGAGGCCAGCGACAAAAAGTAAAGGTTTATCTGGTGTCAGAACTTCGGGCTTCTCCTGATGACGCGGATATACTGGTTTCTATGGGCTCAATTTTTTTGGCTGCCGGCGACCTCGATTACGCTACACACTGTCTGCTGCGGGCGGTAGATATCGACTGTGCCAGCGCAGATGCCCATTACTATCTTGGTGTTGTTAGTGCTAACAGAGGGGCGTTTGAGGATGCGGTGGAGTTTTTCACCCATGCGCTCGATATTAACAGCAGTCACGTCCCGGCCTTGAGAGATTCGGCTCTTGTTTATCTGGCGATGGGCAGATTAGCCAATGCCGTCGGGAGGATAAGTAAGGCCAGGCTCCTAGCGGGCGACGACCGCCAGTTGAAGGCATTGGCACGCAGAATTCGACTGGTTCGGGCAACAAAGCGATTTGGAGAATTTCTTTACCGGCTCTGTCCCCGATTTATACTTCGGAAATTGCTGCGATGATTCTTTTCATAATTGGTTCTATCACCAATGCTCACATTCAAAACAGCCTGAAATCTTCACAAATCTTCATTAAGCAAAAGCAACTACCGCTGAAGAACAAACGCCTTAAACCCGTCGCAATAGGCTTGGTTTCGCATTGTAGAGCCATAATGTAGTTCCGTTATCCATATAACCGCTACAGCTAAAAGTTTTAGCGGAAAAGTCTGCCATTTGCTCTTTAAGGGCAAGCGAAAATGTTTGACAAAATGGATTTTAGGATTAGCATGGTTTGTTTTGGGTAAGCAGTGCTATCCATTTTAACTTATGATATATACTTCTCTTACGTTGAGGGATCTTTTACCGAATGGACATATTATTTTTTATCGCGTTAGCCATAATTTTTGGTTTTGTCGGGGGCAAGCTTGTCCGTCGACTCAGGTTGCCGGGTGTTGTTGGTTATTTGATAGCCGGGCTTTTATTCGGGCCGTCATTTCTGAATGTTTTTCACGAAGAGTTTCTGGGACACATGAACATCTTTGCCGGTTTCGCTCTGTCGTTGGTGGCATTTATAATCGGCAGTGAGATGAAACTGACCACCCTATCGGGAATGGGCAAAGGTATCGGAGTCGTAATCCTTTTGGAGTCACTCGGAGCTTTTTTGCTTGTTGCAACAGGTGTGTATCTTTTAACTCATAAATTATATTTGGCCCTTGTTTTTGGCGCTATGGCGCCTGCTTCTGCACCGGCGGGTACAGTGGCGGTATTACAGGAATGCAAAGCGAAGGGGCGTTTAACGAATGCTCTTTATACCGTCGTGGGTCTGGATGATGGATTGGCTATAGTGATATTCGCGCTTGCTGTGGCACTGGCCAAGCTTGTTTTGACGGGCGAGACAATATCAGTTGCAGCTTTTCTGGAGGGGCCTATTTTCGAGATAATTGGTTCAATTATTCTTGGGTGTGTGGCTGGTATAGCCATTGGGTATTTCACACAAAAGATATTGGGCGAGGACAGTATCCTGGCAGTGTCTTTAGGTGGAATCCTGATATGTACAGGCATAGCGAACTATCTGCATTTTTCCCTCATCCTTGCGAATTTGACTTTGGGGATGGTGTTTGTCAATTTATTTCCAGTATCGAACCAGAAGGCCTTTCGGGCAATACAGGCCATTTCTCTGCCTGTGTACATAATCTTTTTTTTCATCGCCGGCGCACATTTGCAGATAGGGCTTTTGCCGAGTATGGGACTTCTGGGCTTAGTGTATGTGCTGTGCAGGATAAGTGGTTTAATCGGCGGGGCCTTTGTAGGCGCTTCATTGACGAGACAAAATCCTGTAATTCGTAAGTATTTGGGTTTGGGGATTCTTTCCCAGGCTGGTGTTGCGATAGGACTTGCCATTCTTGCGGCGGGAGAATTTGGTTCTTTGGGTACAGAAGGCAAAGGTTTGTCTGTGGCTGTAGTTAATACTATTGCGGCGACTACAATTATTTTTGAGATAATAGGGCCGATTGGGACCAGGTTTGCTGTCTCTAAAGCTGGTGAAGTAGGCGTTAATATAACGGAAGAGGATCTTATTGAAACCTATAATGTTGCCGAAGTTATGGACACAAAGGTTCCGGTTATATCTGCTGGCACTTCCTTGAGCGAAGTTGTTCAGGTGGTCAGTAGTACGGAGAGCTTTTATTATCCGGTCGTGGACAATGATAAAAAGTTAATAGGCGCTATCACGCTTGGTGGTATCAGGAATACTTTTGCGACACAGGAATTAAACGATTGGCTGGTGGCGCTGGATGTCCTGGAGCCAATCATTACCCAGGTCACTCCGGATATGGCGTTGTCGAAGGCATTCGAACGGGCCAGGCGGCTCGATATAGAATGTATACCAGTTGTTGCTTCGGGGCAGGAAGACGAATTTGTTGGGCTTTTGGATTGTCGCGCGACTCGAAGACAGCTTTCTGCTGAGGTGTTGTCACGGCAGCGAAAAGCCGATAGTGTAACTAGTGGCTAACACACATAATTTACGGAAATCCTCTTTTGCAGATATGTCTCGAAAAATGAAAACCTGATACACTTTAGATAATGAGTCCCTATGATTTACGCTTCTATCAGTGCGAGCGCTGACCCTTTTAGTCATTTGAATTTAGCTTTGTTATTCGGCCTGATTCTTCTAAGTGGAACGTTTGGTGCATGGCTTTTTCAAAAGCTCCATATTCCACGAGTAGTTGGTTATGTCACCATAGGGATCATATTAGGGCCTGGGCTAAAAGTTGTCTCTCAACAGACAGTGCTGGCTCTCGAACCATTCAGCCTGTTTACAATAGGAATCATTGGTTTTTTAATCGGTGGTGAACTCAAGCGTGACATGTTTGTAAAATATGGCAGGCAAGTAGCCACCATTTTGCTGTTTGAAGGGGGGATAGCTTTCCTGCTGGTTGCGCTTCTTAGTTTTATCGCACTTGGTTATTTTTACCAATGGCCGATAGCAGTGGCTGTGGCCGTCGTGTTTGGAGCTATTTGTTCAGCAACTGATCCCGCCTCTACTATAAATGTCCTGTGGGAGTACAAAACACGTGGGCCGCTTACAACAATGTTGACAGCAATCGTGGCACTTGACGATGCCCTTGCGCTGGTACTTTACGTGACCAGCGTCGGAGTGGCGGGTGTTCTTATAGGGCATCAAGAGGTTGGACTGCTGGTGACGTTAGTTCACTCACTTTACGAGGTGGCCGGTTCTTTGGGACTGGGTGTAGTGACGGGCTTGGTATTGCTGTTGATTATTAAGCATACGGACGATGAAGGAAGAATACTGATTATAACTATCGGTATGGTGGTACTGGTCATAGGTTTGGCCAGAAGCATGGGATTGGACATAATCCTTTCGTCCATGGCCTTGGGTGTGACTTTGGGGAACCTGTTGCCCCGGCAAAGTATTCGAAGCTTTGAGCTTGTGCATAGATTTTCGCCGCCTTTATACGTACTGTTTTTTGTCCTTATCGGAGCCAGATTAAATATCACTCTGACCAGTAAAATCTGGGTATTGGCGGCCATCTATATCATCGGTAGTGTCGTTGGTAAAACAACAGGTTCATATTTGGGTTCTGTTTATTCCAAAGCTGTGCCGACGATTAAAAAACATCTGGGAGTTTGTTTATATCAACAGGGCACCGTCGCAATAGCATTATTGATTATGGCAAGCCATCGGTTTGAAGGTGATATCAGGGATATGATGTTGTCAGTAATAATAACCGGGGTATTTATTCTTCAGTTAATAGGCCCAATATTTGTCAGGGTCGGCATCAAAAAAGCGGGTGAAATAGGATTGAATATTACTGAGGAAGACCTGATTAAGACCTACATAGTTCAAGATGTCATGGTTACCGAGCCGACAAGCATAAATCAGAATTTGCCCCTGCATCAGATTCTTGAAGTCTTCAGTACTTCTGACGGTACATATTATCCTGTTGTTGATGCTGAATCTCGGCTTATAGGGATAATAAGTGTCCCAGGTATTAAAGAGATGTTTGCAAGCAGGGAAGTTGCCGGTTGGTTGCTGGCCTGTGATGTTTCCGAGCCCGTACTGGACAAAACAACGCCGGACAGACCTCTTGAGGAGGTGATAGAGCATATGAGGAGGTATCATTTGGAAAGTTTACCCGTAGTGGCTGAAAGTGATAGTGATAAGCTTGTCGGTGTTTTGGACTATCGCAGAGTGATGCGTAAAATAAGTGCCGAAGTTCTGCAAAGACATAAAACTGCAGATGGTTTGGCC
>CAYSLN010000014.1:15928-20088 GCA_964431825.1 uncultured Pirellulales bacterium
ACGTTTGGCGCACGCCTTTTTCAAAAGCTTCATGTTCCTCAGGTTGTTGGCTATTTAGTTGTTGGAGTCCTTCTGGGCAATTTTCTTAATGTTATAACCCCAAGGACTATCGAAGCTCTCGAGCCTTTTACAATGTTTGCTTTGGGCATCATAGGTTTTATGATCGGCTCGGAATTGCGAAGTGATGTCTTCAAAAGATATGGGAAGCAATTTTTCGTCATTCTTTTCTCGCAGGGTGTAGGCGCTTTTTTGTTAGTGACGGTTGTCAGCTCAATAGCATTGCGGCTGTTTGGTTTTGATATGCTGGCTTCAATTGCGGTGGGCCTTGTGCTTGGTGCTATTGCCTCTGCGACGGCGCCGGCAGCGACGGTAAATGTTTTATGGGAATATAAAACAAGAGGCCCTTTGACAGCAACGATTTTGGCCATAGTGGCCCTTGACGATGCTCTGGCGCTGCTACTGTACCGCGGCGCGGCAACAGGAGCAAAAGCACTTATAGGTACGAGTCATGCCTCTGTTGCATTTACCGTGTTGGTGTTGTTTGGTGAAATTGTCGGCGCAATATTGTTAGGATTTCTGGCAGGTGTCATACTCTATTTTCTCTTAAAATTTGTTAAAGCTGATGATAAGATTTTGGCGTTTTCAATAGCATCACTTTTGCTTGTTGTTGGCATCTCGATGATACCGGATATTGACCCGATCCTGCCTGCTATGACGCTGGGCGTGGTTGTAGCTAATCTGGCACCGCGACAGAGCAGGGGCATGTTTAAGCTTGTGAAGAATTTCTCGCCGCCAATCTATATTTCGTTTTTTGTATTTGCCGGGGCGCATATGGAACTGGAAAAGATAGCTCCGTGGATAATGGCCATGATAGCAGTGTACGTTCTTTGCAGAGCGGCAGGCAAGATAATTGGGTCCTGGTTTGGTGCCAGGTATTCGGGTGCACCTGCTGTAGTCCGTAAGTACCTTGGGATTTGTCTGCTACCTCAGGCTGGCGTGGCCATTGGCCTTGCTATTTTATCCGGCCAGGAGTTTAAAGAGCAATTCGCCCATCTTGCTCATATGATTATTATGATCGTTATGACGGCGACCTTTTTGATGGAAATCCTCGGCCCGATGCTGGTTAAGGTGGGTGTTAAAAAGGCCGGCGAAATAGGAATGAATGTTACTGAAGAAGACCTGATAAAGACGTATACTGTTAAGGATGTTATGGATGCCGAGCCGATAAGCATCCCGCAGGACTTGCCGTTGCAGCAGATTCTTGAAGTGTTCAGTACTTCGGACGGTGTATATTATCCGGTTATTGATGCTCAATCTCGGCTAACAGGAATAATAACTGTCCCGGATATTAAAGAGATGTTTGCCAATAGAGAAGTTGCCGGCTGGTTGCTGGCCTGCGATGTTTCCGAACCTGTAATGGACAAAACGACCCCCAATAAGCAGCTTGAGGAGATAATAGAGCATATGAGACGCTACAGTTTGGAAGATATGCCGGTGGTCACCGGTGACGATGATGATAAGCTTGCGGGTGTTTTGAACCATCGCAGGGTGATGCGCAAAATAAGTGCCGAGGTTTTGCATAGACGCAAAACGGCAGATGGAATCGCCATAGCAACAGGTTAGCAGAGTAACAAAGGTGTAGTTGTGAAAGAAGCAAACGTTTTTGCTTTTTTTGTTTATTTATGGTGAAATTTTGAAACGTTCTTCTTTTTCGAAAAAGGAAAGGCTTGTAAGTAACGAGCAATTCAGAGCTGTTTTGGCCCGCAAGTTGCGCGCTCGCAATGGATTGCTTACGCTCTATATGGCCGAGAACGATTGTGGTTATCCACGATTGGGTGTCTCTGTTGGCAAATCCTGCGGCGGCGCGGTCGTGCGAAATCGATTGAAACGGCTATTGCGGGAAGCATTCCGGCAAAATCGGGACCGGCTTCCTGCTGGCTTTGATTATTTGCTTATGATTTCACCTGACTTCGCAAAATTAAATGGTTCCAAAGGTGTCGGGGACCAACTAAGGAAACTGACATTTGAAAAGGCCGAGACTTCGTTTTTAGCTCTGGTAGAGGCTCTGGTTGAGAAAATAAGTCGTTAGTGAACAGCTCGGTTTGCCGATAGGTATGGACAGGCCGGTATAACTTGACTTTTCGTTATCATGGACATTGGATACTGCCGAATAAATACTATATACTATTTACTATACGGTGATTAACTTTGGGTCGGAAAAGCAAATTAATGCCAATAGGTGCAGCAGCAAAAAAAGCTGGTATTTCTCGGCAATCTCTGCAATATTACCTGATGGTAGGCTTGCTCAAGCCCTCGGATGTTACACCGACCGGCAGACGACTCTTTGACGAAAAGGGTGTTGAGCGGATTAAACTGATAAAAAAACTTAACGAAAGCGGTTATCCTTTACGGGCCATAAGGGAGTTGTTTCTGGAAGGCCGTACCGGACCAGGAACGCGAAATGCTGCGTTTGGAAAGCTCGGTACCGATTTGAAAGGAGACAAACAGTGAGTGACTATGAAGCCGCCCAAAAGAAAAGTAATTCTATTGTAGGCACTTTTGTAGTAGTGGGTATGTGCGCGCTCGCATGGCTGATATTTAGGTTTGGTGATTTGCCTACAGCTGCCAGCAGATTTGGTTCTTTTGATGTGCTTGTTCAATTCCCTACTGCACCAGGAGTCCAAAAGGATACACCTGTACGATTTTGTGGCTATCAAGTCGGCAGAGTAACAAATGTCAGGCCACCTAAGATTTTAAAGGACTTGGAAACCGGGCATTTCTATCATCAGACTTTAGTGGTTCTTAGTATCGACAAGAAGTACACTGATATTCCGGCTGATGTTGAAGCGAAACTGATGACGCGGGGTCTGGGTAGCAGTTATGTTGAACTGAAGCTTAGAAGCTTTGATGTAAATGAGCCAACAGGGCCGTTTCTCACCAAAGATAGTTTGTTACAGGGCTCTACCGGGATGACCAGTGAGTTTTTCCCTGAAGAGAGCCAAAAAAAGCTGGACCAGCTTATCGAAGGCCTCGGGTCTTTCGTTGGTAACGCCAACAGTATTTTAGGCGACCCCAATAATAAAGATAATATCAGGAAAGTTTTGGCTAATTTGACCGAGGCATCGGAGCAGGCTACCCTGACGATAGAAGAAATTCGGGAGTTTGCCGCTGCAGGAACTACGACCTTGAATAACGCCGACGCCAAAGCCGAGAGACTCGTTGTTGCTATGGTTGATACGAGTGAACAACTCAGTGAAGCGACATCGCAACTACGATTGGTTCTGGAGAAAATAAACAATAGCCAGGGTACCATTGGCAAGCTCGTAAACGATGCGAGATTGTATGAGAATCTGCTTGAGAGCAACGAGCAATTGCAGGTATTGATACAACAGGTCAAGTCGTTAACAAAGAAAGTTAATGAGAAGGGATTGCGGTCCGTATATTAGTGGAGTTATTTTTTCTCGGCATAGCTCTATTCCCCGCAGCCGGATATGAGGCGATGTTGCGTTAAAGAATGTTTTCGCTTTAATAATACCGTTATTGTTGTTTTGCTCTTGTGAGGATAGTGAAAAAGCTGATTTATGACCAGAAGGAGGTAAAAGAATATGGAGATTAGAATTGCCAGTTCTGCTTTTGAGGATGGAGGTTTAATTCCAGCGAAGTATACTTGCGATGGTGCGGACATCTCGCCACCATTGCAGTGGGATGCGGTCCCCGAAGGCACCGGTAGTATTGCTCTTATATGTGATGATCCCGATGCACCTGTGGGCACTTTTGTGCATTGGGTTTTGTTTAATCTGCCGGCCGAGACTAAAGAGCTGCCGGAGAATATGCCTGCTGATAAGTCTTTACCCAACGGAGCCGGACAAGGGACCACTGACTTTGGCAGAATTGGTTACGGTGGGCCTTGTCCGCCGAGCGGTACGCACCGATACTTTTTCAAGATTTATGCCCTTGATGCAGAGGTTGACCTAGTGGCCGGTGCAGGTAAACGCGACCTGCTCAGGGCTATGGAAGGGCATATCCTTGCTCAGGGACAGCTTATCGGCAAATACAAGAGACAGTAAGAACTATACCCCGTTTGCTTGGGTTATGGATAAGCACACCTGGTAAGAATTTCACTGTTTAGATTTGCGAAGGTAGTGTATACTATGGACAGT
>CAYSLN010000015.1:0-6891 GCA_964431825.1 uncultured Pirellulales bacterium
GGTGCTGACGGACACGACTGCTGTAGATGCTAACCTTAGCTTAGCAACCAATGTCCCGATCGGGTCTGGTGAGTGTTTCCCCTCTGACCACCCGGATTATGACGAGTGGGTTACTGTTGGCAAACCAGAATGCTGGTGCTATCCGCGCCAGTGCCACGGTGACGCCGACGGCAAACGTCAGGGTAATATAATTGTGGGCTGGAGGTATGTCTCCACAGATGACCTGAACGTGCTCATCGCTGCATGGAATGTCGCGGAACCGACAAAGGGCCCGGGCATTGCAACAATTACAGGTCCTAATGGCGAACCAGGCATCTGTGCTGACTTTGACCATGCTCAGCAGGGTAATATAATTGTGGGTTGGAGGCGTGTCTCCACAGATGACCTTAATAATCTCATCGCTTACTGGAACGTTGCGGAACCGACAAAAGGTCTCGGCGTACCGGAAGATTGTGGCGGAACACTGGTGCCGGAGTAGTAATTTGAAGGCACTGATTCGAATTTAGATTTTTGAAGTTGTATGCTTTAAAAATTGTTCGTATGGAAAATTATGCGTTTTACGGAAGGAGAAAGATGATGAAAAAATTGTTAATCCTAACGTTGGTTCTTAGCTTGGTATCAAGTGCTAATGCGACGTTAACGCTTGGCAGTAGTGCAGGTGATACTTTGCCTGTCGCCGGTACTACTACGCTTTCTATCAACTCTGATACAGCTAGCCCCTACGGTGCGTATATGGTTTTAGAGCAGAATGGTCTGGGCGCGTACGTTGGTGATATGCAAGCCCTCGCTGCTGCTGGGGCAGATGCTTCAGTGGAAGACGAAGAGGCAGCATATGGCGCGGCCTATGCCGGCTGGTGGTATGGCGAAGCTCTTAGTTATAACCCGGATGCTCCCATCATAGCGGGCACCCATTTTGAGATTGGCTTCGAATGCTTAGGCATAGGTGATATCACTGTTACATTGCTTGACTTCGATGAAGAAACCGTTTTAGACACCATGGTTATCCACCAGATTCCTGAGCCGGCATCAATGCTGTTGCTTGGTCTTGGTGGATTGTTCCTAAGACGTCGCAAATAAAAAACCAACAGATTAGTAGTTTATCGAAGAGGCAAGTCCATTAGGCTTGCCTCTTTTTTTATCTTGTAAATTGTGCCGAGATACTCTAAAATCCGCTTATTCTTTTGTTAGTGAAAGGAATATGGCTTATGAAACGATTACTGATTTTCCTGGCATGTGGCTTATTCGTTCTCCTGCTCGGCGGCTGCCCGAGTTCTCGCACCGATAGAACCGATGTCAAAGTAATTATCGAGGGTGATGGGCAATTCCCTGAATTTCTTGTTGGCGCATGGAAGGCCAATACGCAAGGCTGGGAATTCGTCATCGAGCCGGATGCTACAATATCCTCAGCGGTAATAAGCCTCGGCAGAATAAGGCTAAGGCCCGGCCAGACAGCCACTGTACCCATGGTGCAGGGAGGTAAGGGAGTATTCTCACCGGGCCCATGGACGGCATACTACACACCATCCAACCGAGAGCTGACAGTTAAAATTGCCTTAGAAAAGTTCCATATAAAAGTGGGCAGCAATATTGTGGAAGGTGCAGGCACAGATATTTTCATCGGACCGATTTCACAGGATGGTAATCTTTGGCAGGCTAACTGGACCAGCTTCCCTGAGTATAAAGCTCACACAGATATGTATTCTAACGTTGATTTATCCGAAGACCCGAACTACGGCATCACAACTGCGCTGACATTTGAAAAAGTCACAACGGAATAATTAGAAAACTATTGTTTTCGCTGTGATTTTCTCTGCTTGAGAAGTCTAAGGTACCCATGCAACTTCGTAGCGGCATCTGTGTGGTGGTTGTGCTGCATGTAATCTATTCCCTTACTCAATACGGAGATTGCTTCGTCATAGCGATACTGAAACTCAAGTGCTCTTGCAAGATTGTAATAGTTTGTCAACAAATCAGGGCTCAGGTTCACTGCCTGCTGGAAGGCCTTGGCTGCAGCACCAAAGTCACCAATTGAGGCAAGTACATCACCCAAACGGGTGTAAAGCTCTGACGAGTCAGGATGTTTTTGTAAGTCCTTACGAAAGCCCTCCTCCGCCTTTAGAAAATGGTCGGTGGCTTCTCTTTTTCGATTAAGCTTCTGCAGAACCACAGCCAAGTTGAAATGAATACTTGCGACATTAACTTTGCCCGCGCCGAGTTCATTGTATTTGATGGCTTGCTGAAAGGCCTCAATAGCCTTATTAGCTTCTGCCTTTTGAGCGTGGATGAGGCCGATTTCATTATATGCAAGTACAGTTAGTTGTGGAGCCGCATGGGCAGCCTTTTCATAATTAGCAATGCTTGCCTGGAAATTGGCCTGTTTAGCAAAATCTTGTGCCCGGCTCAAATACTTCCAACCCAGCAGCTCACTGGCACTTTGACGAACTACGGGTGCAAGAAGATTCTCAACCGGCACATAATCATCAGTTAAAACAACTTCCCCGGCCTTCTGCTTGACCATATCCATATCGGAGGCACTCAAGCACCATATCTCAAGGTTTTTCTGATATTGCCGGATAAACGCCGGTAGGTCAAGTTCGCATTTTGAGGCGAAGATAGAAAAAGTAACTCTAATGTCCTTGGGGGCTCCCGCCTCTGTTACAGCATAAACATAAGGAAATGTCTCTTCGAGAGTACTAACGTAGGCTCCCAGAAAAAGACCACTGTCAAAGACGTCTATCATGTTTATCATATATACGCCGTCGTCGGTCAGTATCTTAAATATCTTGTCGTTAAACTCTTTGGTTACAAGTTGATAGGGCACGGAATAATCACTGAAAGCATCCTCGTAGATAAAATCATATCTAATTCGTGGGCCTCCCGTGTACTCCTGCTCGAGCAACTGGTCTACATAATTGCGTGCATCCATTATTATCGTATTAATATTAGTATCTCTCCGTAGTCCGAATGCCTGCATTGCCGCTTCCGTAACCCTTGGATCTATTTCCGCCACGTCGATCCGGCTTCCCGGCCAGTTCTGTTCCACATACTGCGGAAAAACGTATCCACCTCCACCTATGTTAAAAACAGAAAGTCTCTCTTTGTCCTTACTGAGCTCATGTGTAACCGCTGCGAACGTAATAGTATGGAAATATTGTAAGTCGTTTATATCCCCCATAATAATGTCGCTGTGCCTGAGCTTGTCCTGCATAAAAAGTCGCCTGTCGGGGTCTTTGGATATTTGTCGAACAGCAATATAACAATACTGGCTTTCGTCTTCGTAAACCACCTTTGGGTCAGGTTCCTCTCGCAGGGCAAGAGCCGCCCCCGCTGTTTGGCACCATTCCATTGGTGCCACCGCCATAATCAGCACAGATATGAATATAATCATCCATATGTACAGAGGCCAAAGGCGCATCCAGTAGAGTATGGCCAAAAGCAACAATGCTCCACCAACCGTCCAGATAATGGCAATAGTTCCCATCGCAGCTATTAGATAGAATCCTGCAACAAAAGTGCCTGCTATGCTGCCTGCTGCACCCCAGGCGTAGATATTGCCAATAGTCCTGCCTGTTGCCAGTCCCTGATCAAGAGCCATCTTCGCTACCACTGGGCTTATTGTCCCCAGCAACGTGGAAGGAAGCAAAAACACCAAAGCGACATGAGTAAAAATACGCACGGGCCAACTTAATTGCCAAAGCCATATCCATCCACCAACTAGATTGTTCAGGATTACCACGCCAACACATGACACAGAAGAAATGACAAAAAGAACCGCTAACGCCTTTCTGGCCTGGAATCGGTCTGCGATACGGCCGCCCAAATAATTGCCTACAGCAATGCCAGCCAGCACAACACCTATTATAGAAGTCCACGTGTACAACGAGGAGCCAAGATACCTGGCAATCAGCCGGCCGGCAACAATCTCTATTATCATTATACAAGCGCTCGAAAAGAACACCGTGGCACTCGGGACGAGAATTGACAAAAAACTTTTGGATTTGCTCATACTTAGGCCTTTCTTATTTTTTATATCAGGCTAAAGTATAATAAACTGGCATGCTGTGAACAAGTGTATTTTCAATATTCAATGTAAGCAATTCCGTCTTTATCCGTACCTGGCCAGTCGAGCCTGATTGTTTTTGTTACCGGCTGATAAATCCAGCCATACTCACCGGCTGCTGTCGATGGAAATGCTTCGCTGTTTCCGATTATCTCCATGGTGTCCAAGTTGTTAAAAGGATTCTCGGGCATCTTAAAAAGATAATGACCCTCAACGAGCTGTTCATAAAAGTTCGAACTGCTCGGAGCAGTAGCTGGATCATCACCTTCATACCCCGGTGGTACACCACTGTGTCGAGCAGTGTACAGCTCAATCGCGCTTCGCAATATGCGTAAACTATCGTTGGCCACAGCCTCCTTAGCTTGTGTTGCGTGGGACCGAAATTGAGGCACAACGATAGCAGCCAGGATCCCCAGCACTGCTACTACTATCATCAACTCAACAAGTGAAAATCCCCTTTTCATTTTCCTATGCACTTAGATGATTATCCCTTGCTGGCAAACGCGGCATCCGCGCACTATAACAACCCTCTTCCCTATCGACTCATACGGTCAATTGCTTAACCCTGCAAATTCGTTATAGGACCGCAATTTAGCACAGGCAACTACAAAATACTGAAAAGACAACGCGCCGACGAAAATCAAAAACCTTGTAACAGCAACCGTTTAGTTAAAACGCCAGCAGGATAGACAGTAGTTTTCAATGTTCATGTGCCGCGATAGAAAAGAGCGATCAACCCTACCAAGGCTCTCCCTGTATCCAATATCACCAGGAGAAATAACAGCTGTAATGCCGGTAGAACAAACCTATCGAACGCATTGCAACGATGGCAACAACCTGCACAGCAAGATTCAGCAACAAATTACCAATAACTACCGCAATAAGATCCTGATCTGAATACTGAATGGTGTGCATTTGAAGAACGCCGGCAGCACCAAGCAGTACCACCACCGCCAAATACGGCACAGGCGCCCTGAATACCGGAGCAAAAATGTAATCGGGCCTTAACAATGTAATATCCTTGCCAACCGATATAGTTAATATCGCCACCGGGAAAAAAATAAGCCAAGAATGAACAGGGCTTGCAAAAGCATTTGCGGCCCAATTCCCATTTGCCACATGTTTTCGGTGGTCAGGCCTTTACCTTGCAGCAAACCAAGCGCGATAATAAAAGGAAGTTGCAGGACTGCAATCGTGCAGAAGAAAATCCAAAAGGGCTTAACTATGTACCAAAAAAAAGTGACACTTGTGCCAAGGTAAATCTCCGGCAGCTTATCTATCTCGTAGGCTGTCTCATAAATAATGTTCATATAAAATCCTAGCAGCCAGCCCCAGACAACCACAGATGAGATATAATTCATATAGCACATACCCGCGCCAAGAAAAAATTTAAAGCAGACCACCGTAATGACAAACACCAGTGAAGTCGTATTGTTCGGATCAATAAATAACTTCCAATTATCAATAAATAAAACGCGGTAAAAGCCTGGCAGCGGCCTACCTCTTTCAACTTTGAGTATTACCTTTTGTGGCTTCTCATGGTCCTCGGAAGGAATTATAAAAAGCTGTCCGCAGGTTAAACACCGGGCGCGCTTGCCACAGTGCTTCTCATTAAAAGCAATCAGCGCATCGCAATGGGGACAGCTGAACTGGATGGTCATATATTCGTATTGCGTACTACGTATATGGTATTGTGTTCTTTCGTCGCGCGATACACATCAGCACAACGCATTCACTCCCGCTGCATGCAATCAGTAAAGACCTTAATGTTGTTCGTCCATTTTTTAGCTTCCAGCAGGTCAACCTTGTTTTGTTTTACCAGCATCGCCAGATGTCTTTCCAATGTTATCATCTTTTCATCAGGCTTATCCCGCGTTTTTGTTTGCAGTTGCGAATATATTTGCTCAATCTTGCCGGTGCGAATCAGATTGGCGCAGGCATAGTTATTATTAAGGATCTCCATAGCTACAAGCCGGCCGGTCCCGTCTTTTTTGGGCACAAGCTTCTGGCAAATGATATAGGCCAGTCCGAGCGAGAGCTGATTTCGCACTTCGGCCTGCCTACCCGCCTCAAAATAGTCCAGTATCCGCGTCACCGTACCGGTCGCGTCTCTTGTGTGAAGTGTGGAGAAAACCAAATGGCCGGTCTCGGCAGCCATAAGTGTCATTGCTATCGTCTCAGGGTCGCGCATCTCCCCGACAAATATTACCTCAGGGTCCTCACGCATCATTTCCTTCAATCCATCATGAAAGGATTTAACATCTCTGCCAACCTCGCGCTGCGAGATAACCGAGTGTTTCTGTGTAAATATGTACTCTATCGGGTCTTCCACTGTTATAATCCGACACGCACTTTTCTCACTGATTTTACCGATTAGCGAGGCTATCGTTGTAGATTTGCCGGCACCGGTGATTCCCGTCAAAAGTACAAGGCCGTGTTTGCGATGGACGATATCCTTCCAGACATCATTTGGAAAACCAATCTCCTCTACTGTTGGAACATTCAGAGACAATGCCCGAATTGCTGCAGCTATTCCATCGTTTTCTCTGAAGATATTTATCCGGAACTGCAATGAACCATACCGATAAGAACAGTCAACACTATGCTGGCTCTTAAACTTGTGAAGGTTCGCATCACTTATAAGTGGGTAGATAAGCTGCTCCGCCACCTGTGGTGTTACACCTGGGCCCTTAAGCTTAATAAGGTCGCCATCAATACGATACGTAGGGGCTACACCAACCTTAATGTGAAGGTCTGAAACCCGCATCGCTCCATGTTTCTCGAAATAGCTCAACATATCGAGGATGCTGAACTTTCCAAGCTCCGCGGTC
>CAYSLN010000015.1:6991-8510 GCA_964431825.1 uncultured Pirellulales bacterium
GCTCAAATGGCAGATAACCCAGAACTGAACACAACCAATCAGCTATTAATACATGTAGACCAGGGCAAAGACCGAATTGCACCTGAGATTTACGGTCATTTTGCCGAGCATCTCGGAAGGTGTGTTTATGAGGGCTTCTGGGTCGGTGAAGACTCACCAATCCCCAATGTTCGCGGCATTCGCAAAGATGTTGTCGATGCGCTGCGCAAGCTTAATATTCCAGTCCTGCGCTGGCCGGGGGGTTGTTTTGCAGATGAATATCACTGGAAAGAAGGTATTGGCCCACAAGATAAACGGCCCAAGATGATCAATACGCATTGGGGAATGGTCACGGAAACCAACGCCTTCGGCACGCACGAATTTCTCGATTTGTGTGAGATACTTGGTTGCGAGGCCTACGTGGCTGGCAATGTGGGCTCCGGTACCGTTGAAGAGATGCAGGATTGGGTCGAGTACATGACCTCCGATGGTGATAGTGAAATGGCCAATCTGCGTCGAAAGAATGGCCGGGAAAAACCTTGGAAAGTCAGATACTTTGGCATTGGCAACGAAAACTGGGGCTGCGGAGGCAATATGAAGGTCGAGTATTACGCAGACCTTTATAAACGCTTCCAGACGTATGTGCGCAGCTATTCCGGCAATCAAATCGTCAAGGTGGCCTGTGGACCCGGCAGTGTGAACTACCACTGGATCACGGTTATGATGGAGCAGGCACGCCAGAATATGGACGCCATCAGTCTGCACCATTATGTCCGAGGATCAGGCAGCTGGGGCCACAACCAAAAGGGCAGCGCGACGAAGTTCGACGAGGGTGAGTGGTTTATTCTCATGAAAAACACGCTCACCATCTATGACCTGCTGGAGAAGAACATCGAGATCATGGATAGGTTCGATCGGCGAGGACGTGTCGGCCTGTTTGTCGACGAGTGGGGAACGTGGTGGGATGCCGAGCCCGGTACGAATCCCGGCTTTTTGTATCAGCAAAACACGCTTCGAGACGCGGTCTCGGCCGGCATATTTCTAAATGCGTTCAATGAACACTGTGACCGCGTCAAAATGGCCAACATCGCCCAGACCAACAATGTGCTCCAGGCGATGATCCTGACCGAGGGTGAAAAGATGATTCTTACACCGACCTACCATGTGTTTGAGATGTTCAAGGTCCATCAGGGAGCCACATATTTGCCCAGTGAACTGGACTGCAGCCCATATAAATACGATGGGCAGGAGGTTCCCTCCTTGGTTGCATCTGCATCCAAGGATGCATCGGGTAAGCTCTATGTCTCGGTCTGCAATTTAGATGCGGAAAAAGAGGCACCTTTGGTTTGTATGCTGGAAGGATTCTCCCCCAGTAAGGCCAGTGGGAGGGTGTTAACCGCAAAGGCAATAAACGCCCATAATACGTTTGATAATCCTGATGTGGTCAAACCAACATCACTCAATGGGCTAAGCATTAACGGAAATACTGTTGTTTGCACATTGCCTGCAAAATCCGTTGCCGTTTTGACGATTGAGTAGA
>CAYSLN010000015.1:8610-9947 GCA_964431825.1 uncultured Pirellulales bacterium
TTTTTGCTGGCTTTGGCCGGAGAAGCCGTTATAATCTTGCCGAGCCCAGGTTGGGGTTCGCGCGCTGGCGTGCAAATTACCGGATACGAGAGCTAATATGCGAAATGGAGTGCTGTTTGTTTTGGTTTTGATTTTGGGGCCGATTTTGTTAGCCGCCGGAGACAAGGAGGAAACAAAAAAAACCGACACCATGTATTCGGTTAATATAGCACCTGCAGGCGATGCACCGCTGAAGATAGAGACAACTACGACAGAAGATGGGACGGAGATTGTAACTGTGATGGGAAGAATTTATGCATGGTCGCATAGGCTGGATGAAAAAAGCGGTCGACTCCTGCTGCTGGAACTGCAGGCCGATAATGCCGTTATATGGCGTGAACAAGGCCCTCCAGCTCAGGAACCGGCGATTGCATTACAGGCCATGGGCCAGCAAGATATCAGTTCGATTTATATGAATGGTAATGTTGTGATAACTGAAGGACAACGAACAATCCGTGCCGACCAGATATACTACGATTTCCAGGACAAAAAGGCACTTGCGATAAATGCCTTATTGAAGAGCTTCGACGCCGCACGAGGCATCCCAATTTATGTCAGGGCAGAGAAGCTAAGGCAGGTAGCCGAAGATAAGTTTATAGCTGATAATATCAATTTGACAACCAGTGAATTCTACCTGCCTCAGATTTCACTTAATGCCTCGAATATTACTATTACCGATACGAGCCCTGTTGATGAACAAGACGAGGAAGGGGCTTCTGACAGCAGTTTCGACGCCCAAATGCAGGATGTGCGTTTTAATATGTATGATAAAACTATCTTCTATTGGCCATCTATGCGTAGTAATCTGCAAAGACCCGATACTCCACTCAAGGGCGCTCGTACTAGTTATGACAATACCTGGGGGGTATCAGTTGAAACTGACTGGCACCTGGCCCGGCTGTTGGGATTACAGGAGCCAAAAGGAACCAGAAGCGTACTCTCGGCCGATTACTATAGCAAACGTGGTCCCGGCGGTGGGATTGAGATAGATTACGCAAGAGAGAACAATTTCGGCAGGATTTCAAGTTATATAATCGACGATTCCGGTAAAGACCGACTCGGCAGAAACCGTAAAGACCTTGAGCCGCCAAATGAGCTTCGTGGCCGCTTCCGGTGGCAGCACCGGCATTTCCTTCCTTATGAATGGCAGCTTACCACCGAGATTAGCTACTTATCAGACGAAAATTTTCTCGAGCAATACTATCGCGGTGAGTTTTATACCGGCAAGGAACAGGAAACGCTCGTTCATCTCAAACGCATTGAAGATAACTGGGGCCTTTCAATTCTGGGCAAGACAA
>CAYSLN010000015.1:10047-19994 GCA_964431825.1 uncultured Pirellulales bacterium
TTCCATACGAACATTAACGGCTTGACAGTGTTGGGAGAAGATGAAATCTGGGTCGCTGAAACTGGCGTGCGTATATCACCGCAACCGTATTGGAAGGTATATCCCAACGTTCAATCGCGACTACAGGATTTAGACCAGCTACGACACATTATCAAGCCGGAATTGACGGCTGTCGCTTACACTGAGAACAACCCGGTTGTTGAGCAGCGTGACACGTTGAACGTAGGTATTTCTCAACGATTGCAGACCTGGCGAGGCCCCGCCGACAAGCGACGAGTTGTTGACTGGATGCGGCTGGACCTGGACGTTACATGGGTAACTGATTCGGGCACCTCATCAGCAGGGCCGGACAGGTTCATCTGGAACAAACCCTTCATTCCGCTGGCGGACAGGTCGGACACCAATATGTTCGGGCCAAGACGCAATTACATCGGCGCTGATTTCCTCTGGCGCCTGAGCGATACCACTGCGATATTAAGTGATATGAACTTCGATATGCAAAGCGGAGTAGTACAACAGGCTAATGTTGGTTTTTCGCACGCACGCTGGCCCGATTTGAGTTATTATATAGGCAGTAGATATCTAAAAAGGTTCGATAACGGCTTTGGTGAAAAGGGCTCGAATGCCTTTACTTTCGCAGCTACTTATGTACTTGACCCGCGATATACGGTGGTCTTTTCACAGCAGTTTGACTTCGACTACGGCGCGAATATACAAAGCGAAATAACGCTCATAAGGAAATACCACAGGCTTTATTTTAGTCTTACATTCAGTGTGGACGAATCTATGGACCAACATTCAATAGTATTTAGTATATGGCCCGAGGGCGTGCCGGAGCTGGCAATCGGGCTCCGAAGATATATGGGATTGGACAGTGGTTATCACTGATAATTGAAGGGAAAAAGAAAACAAAGCGTAAAAATCAATACAGAAATCAGCACTAAAAAATAGTAGATCGAGAAAGGACAGTGTTATGGCATTAGTCGATACAAAAAAGATGTTCCAGATGGCTTACAAGAATGGCTATGCAATCGGTGCGTTCAATGTGAATAATATGGAAATAACACAGGGCATTGCCGATGCCGTGGCTGAAGAAAAAGCCCCGCTTATCCTCCAAGTTTCGAGAGGCGCACGCGCTTACGCCAAAAACAGCTATCTAAGAGCAATTATAGATGTGGTGGTCGAGGAAAATCCGGACATCCCCATTGCCATACACCTGGACCACGGCGATACCTTTGAGACATGCAAACAATTCATCGAAGATGGTTTTGCTTCAGTTATGATAGATGCCTCTTCAAAGCCGTTTGAAGAGAATATCAGGATGACCAAAGAAGTCGTTGATTATGCTCATGGTAAGGGCGTGGTCGTTGAAGCGGAACTTGGTCAGCTGGGTGGCATCGAGGAAGATGTCGTTGGCGTAGACCACGATGACATCAGCAAACACATAGCTGATCCAAACCAGGTTAAGGAATTTGTCGAAAAAACCGGTGTCGACTCGCTGGCTGTGGCCATAGGAACCAGCCACGGTGCTTACAAGTTTAAGAAAGAACCGAAGCTGGCGTTCGATGTGATAGAGGAAATCCAAAAGCGACTGCCCGGTTTCCCTCTGGTAATGCATGGCTCAAGCAGCGTGCTGAAGGAATTCAAAGACCTTATCAACAAATATGGCGGCGATATGCCGGATGCGATGGGTGTGCCCGAAGAAGCCATCAGCAAAGCGGCCAAAATGGGTGTCTGCAAGGTCAATATCGATACGGACTTGCGAATGGCTCTGACCGCTAAGATAAGACAGGTCTTTGCCGAAAAACCCAGCGAGTTTGACCCGCGCAAATACCTCGGCCCAGGCAGGGAAGCTATTAAAGAAATGGTCAAGCATAAGCTACACGTATTGGGTTGTGCCGGAAAAGCTGCTGAGTGCATGTAGCAAATTGGCTCTGAATTTTTGTTTTCAGCGTTTAGTAATACTTAATGTTAAGGGGTAATTCTTTGTTTGAACGAAAATTGATGAATCTGTTTTATAACGCAAAAAAAATACATTTGATTTGGCTGGCTTGGTTGGTGGCGTTCGTTTTTTCGTCAGCTACCTGTACGTTTGCCGCTTGGCCGTGGTCATCGAATCCGCGTGAAAGTAAGGCTGAAGTTCCCGAATCTATATCAGCCGAACTAAACCTTGTTGAGAAATCTTTCGGGCTGATTTATCAGGGCAAATTCAATGCTGCCGAGGAGCTGATACAGCACCAATCAGGCGTGAGCCCGGAACCCAACCAAGACTCACATCCCCTCCTTGGCCAATTAGCCCAGACTATCCAGGAATACAAGCAAATACATCAACAACGTTTGTCGGCTCGGGAAGCTGCATATAAAAAACAATTAGCCGATCTGGAAAAATTTCGAAGCGCAGAAGATATCAACGACATTAATGATGCCAACGATGCAAATGACCTTTCCTCTGTACTGGCGGTTATTGCCCAAGCAAGCGAGTTTGCAGACCAGAATCAGAAAAGCGAGCTTCTTTCTGGCCCGTTCGTAAAACAGGTCTTCCAAAAAGCAATAGACGAGGCTACTGAATTCGAGGCGAACGGCAAATGGCTTGACGCATATATAAATTGCTACATTTGGCTGCAGACAAGCGATCCAAACAATGAGGCGTATTCAGATTATGCCGAGCAGCTTAAAGAGAAGGCCACTATCGCAGCCTCTTTCCAGGACAGCCCTTGTGAGAGCAGCTCTGAACGTTACGAAGGCATAAAGAAAAAAATGTTCATTAGCGCAATTGATCTACTAAATACTGCTTACGTCAGTACTGTCGATTACAGCCAAATGGCAGCCAAAGCTATCAAAAGATGCAAATTACTGGCGGAGGTATTAGCGGTATCATCTTCGCAAAACTCACAGGATGAACCTGAAAAAATTCCTTTATCACCACCTGATCCTAATGAGCTTGCTGCCTGGTCGGCGACTATGACAGTGCTGTTGGATGAGGTTGAACACTCGCCTACGGGCTTTAACAAAAAAGATTTTATAGATGTTTATGAAAAGATTCTGGCACTGAATGAGACAACCGTGGAGTTACCTCAGCCGCTCCTGATTGCACAGTTTGCGGATGCAGCGCTGTCTGCACTCGACCCTTATACATCTATGATTTGGCCCAAACAGGTGCAGGACTTTGAAAAGGAAATGACTAACAAGTTCACAGGTATCGGGGTAGAGATTACAAAAGAAAAAGGATTATTGACAATAGCAAGCTTATTGCTTGATACGCCGGCTTTCCATTCCGGTCTCGACGCGGGCGATGTGGTAGAAGCGGTGGACGGCGTTGAAACAAAGGATATGACTCTTATCTGTGCAGTCCGTAAAATCACCGGCACCGAAGGAACAAAAGTAACCCTGACGATAAAGCGACCCGGCGAAGAAAAAACCAGGGATATTACAATAACCAGAGCGAGCATAACCGTTCCAACAGTCCGTGGGTGGCAAAGAACCGCAGAAGGTAAATGGTTTTATATGATCGACCAGCAAAACAAAATCGGTTACGTCCGCATTACCAGCCTTTCTTCTACAGAAGCTGCTTCGGATTTCGAAAAAGTATTAAATGAACTTGAGGAAAAAGGGTTGAAGGGATTGGTCTTGGATTTACGATTCAACTCCGGTGGGTTTTTAGATATCGCTGTTCAAATCGCCGACAAATTCCTCGAAAAAGGATTGATAGTAAGAACGCAGCCCGGTTTTGGCAGGATACCAATTTACGAACCAGCACACAAGAAAGGTACACACTCGGATTATCCCATCGTTATACTGATAAATTCCATCACAGCAAGTGGAGCCGAGATAATAGCAGGAGCGTTGGCGGACGAAAAGCATAACCGAGCAATTCTGGTAGGAGAAAGGACCTACGGTAAAGGCACAGTATTAGGTGTAATGCCCCTCAGTCGTGGTGGTCCACAGCTAAAGTATACAATAGCAAATTATCATTTACCCTCCGGCCAGAGAGTTAAAAGCCGGGATGATGCGGAAAAACAAGGCAAAAAGGACTGGGGTATTGGCCCGGATATCGAGATTAAATTAAGAAGCGATGAACTTAGAGAAATGTTCAGAATCCGGAAGGACAATGATGTGCTGGTTCAGGCAAATCATAACGAAGGTGGCACAGCACAGAAAAGGCACACGGCCGAAGAAACCATAGCAGCAGACCCGCAATTAGCAGTTGGTCTGTTGATTGTTAAAGCAAAACTGGCTGAAACCGGTGCCCTTATCTCGCATGCAAACTGACTTTTAACTTCAAAGGTGCGTGACTTTGGCAAAAGAAAAAGACATAAGTAAACTCGAACAACAAAGACAGGAAAAGTTGTCCCGTATTAAGGAATTAGGCATTGACCCCTATGGTGGCAGATATGAGGGGTCTGAGCCGGCCGAAGACATCAAGAGCAGATTTAAAGAAGATGATGAAACACAACAGGCCGGGTGTGCCGGAAGGATTGTGCTGCTAAGGGACATTGGAAAATTGATTTTCATTACTCTTAGAGATGGAAGCGGAACTATCCAGGTTGGCCTGAGCAAAAATCTGCTGGGTCAACAGTGGCAGCTTGCTAAGCTACTCGATCTCGGTGACATAATTGGCGCTACCGGGCGCTTAGGCAAGACAAAGACAGGCGAGATTACTATATGGGCTGACAATCTTTCGTTTTTGAGCAAGTGTCTGCTACCACCGCCGGAGAAATTTCACGGCCTTTCCGATATCGACCAGCGATTCAGGCACAGGTTCGTGGACTTGTGGGCCAATCCGGAGGTGATGGAGCGATTTAGGAAACGCAGTGACATCATCACTACGATACGTGAGTTTCTCGAATCGAGAGGATTTTTGGAAGTTGAGACGCCGATGATGCAGGCTATTGCAGGCGGGGCTGCCGCAAAGCCTTTTGTAACGCATCATAACAGTCTGGACCTGGATTTGTTTTTGCGGATCTCCCCGGAGCTGTTTCTAAAAAGACTGCTCGTCGGTGGAATGGAAAAGGTCTTCGAAATAAACCGAAATTTTCGAAATGAAGGCCTAAGCAGGCAGCATAATCCGGAATTTACAATGCTTGAAGTCTACCAGGCCTACGCTGATTATAATGTAATGATGGATTTGACCGAGGACGTTATTAGTCTTTGCGTGAAAAAACACTGTTCCGGTGAGCAGGTTCAGTTTGGCGATTACACAATAGATTTCAGTCGACCTTGGCGGCAGGCTAAGTATACCGAACTGCTCAAAGAATACAGCGGATGCGACATCGACGACATAAAGGCTGTAAGAGCAAAGGCCAAGAAGCTGGAGCTTGAACAGGCGGACATGGACGATGCGGTGGTCGTCAATGAAGTCTTTGAAGCCACCGTCGAGAACAATCTGATCGCACCGACCTTTGTGATTGATTATCCTGCAGTGCTGTGCCCTTTGACCAAACGTAAAAAAGACGACCCAAAATATGCCGAGCGATTTGAACTGTATATCGCCAGGATGGAATTGGCCAACGCATATACCGAGCTCAATGATCCTGCCGAACAACATGAGAATTTCCTTATTCAGCTTCGTGGCCAGCAAGAATCAATGGCAACGATGGACGAAGATTTTATTACAGCGTTGAAATATGGCATGCCACCAGCTGGTGGACTGGGTATTGGAATTGACAGACTTATAATGGTCCTGACCGGCGCTGCAAGTATCCGTGATGTAGTGTTGTTCCCACTTCTAAAACCTGTACAGGGTTGACCGTGGAGAACTCAGACCCCAGCGTAAAATGCAGGGCTAAATACTAACGACTAAATACTAACGACTAATCAAATGCTGAAGTTATTTTTATGGCTGCGATACCTTCGAAAGAGAAAAATTGTATTTTTAAGTATCGCAGCGGTTGTCCTGTCCACTGCGTTGTTGATAGTCGTCGCCAGTCTGTTTACTGGTTTTATTAATGCGTTTGAACGCAGCGCAGTTGAGACAATAGGCGATGTCGTTCTTGCCGCACCGATTAGGTTCACAAAATATCCGCTTTTTATCGAGCGCCTTGAGCAAACAAGGGCTGTCGAGGCAGCAACAGCAACATTATCTGCTCCGGGCCTGCTGCACCTGGGCAAAGGCAATGTGCGTGCCGTAACTATTTGGGGTGTCGAGCCAGCAAACCATCAGAAGGTAACAGGATTCAAACAATTCTTAATCAGGCAGAAAAAGTCATCTCAGGAACCATCTTTCCAAGTGCCCGGCTCGGGGACCCTGTCTGGCGGGAACTCCTCAGCAAAGGACGGAGGATTTGTGGGAATCGGGGTGGTGGCAGAGCCCGACGAAAAAACGGACGAGTACGACGACAAAGCAATTGAAAAGGAGATGGTGGGCCGGCAGGTTATCCTTACTACAGGCACGGTAGTTGAAACAAATCCCGAATCCGCAAGCGAGCTTGACAAGCAATTTAAGAGAAAAATCCTGAAATTTACAATTGCAGATATTGTTTTCACCGGAGTCTATCAGTTTGACACGGAATTTGTTTACCTGCCAATACAACAATTGCAGAAAACCTTGCATCCAGACGAAGAGGGCTTTTCTGCCGACCAGATCCAAATCAAGCTTCGTCCCGGCGTCGATGTGGAACTTGCTTTGGCACAGATTCGGGGCCTGTGGCATGTTTTCGCGACTGAGCAACTCGGCTGGGGAACATACCTCATTCAAGAAACCGATATCAGTACGGCTAAACAACTGCAAAGCCGGTATGTTGTTGAGATACGAAAACAAATGGGGGTTTTGTTGTTGATATTCGGTGTCGTGAGTTTCAGTGTGGTTTTGCTGATATTCTGCATATTTTATATGATTGTTATGACAAAGCAAAGAGATATCGCAATAATAAAAAGCTGCGGTGCAACAAGTAGGTCCGTGGCTTTGGTTTTTGTCGGCTTTGGTATTTGTGTTGGAATCGTCGGCTCAGGACTTGGAGCTATCCTGGGATACATTATCACGAAAAACATAAACGCTATTGAGGAATGGATAAGGATAATACTTGGATTAAAACTATGGAAAAGTAGCGTATATATGTTCAGCAGAATACCCAATGAGGTCGATTGGGGTTCAACTCTTTTTGTTGTCCTGTTCGCAATTGCAGCAGCAGCTATCGGAGCATTAATCCCCGCGGTGGTTGCGGCAAGAACAAAACCGATAAATATCTTAAGGTACGAATAAAAAGCGTTATAAATGTATAAAATTATTTTGCCATTTCGCTACCTGCTTAAGAAACGTGTAAGCTATCTGGCGTTCCTCGCCGTGGCGCTTTGTGTTTTTATCGTTGTTGTGGTGATGACTGTAATGACGGGCCTGGTGAGCGACTTCAAACAGAAAAACCACAATTTTGCGGGAGATTGCATCGTCGGTACCAAATCACTTGTGGGCTTTCCTTACTATGACGATTTTATAAAAACACTGGAAGAGACTAACTTCATTCAAGGTGTTTCGCCTGTGATAAAAAGCTACGCGCTGGTTAGCCGGCGTGGAACAGAACAAGGTGCTGGTCTTGAGGTTATGGGCATTGACCCGGTCAGACACAACATAGCTACCGGCTTTGGCAATACACTGTATCACCACAAAAATGATGTCGCAAAAGCATTTGCTCCGCACCATGACCCAAACTTGCCAGGTTTCGTTATCGGAATCGACCGCTGGCTGGAGCGTGATGCAAAGGGCAGATATGCTCATACTTCAAGGCCTGTCAGGATGGCTCTTGGGATAACCTGTTTCCCGTTGACCGCTAAAGGTGCGTTGGCTAAGGCCGATGTGGGGCTGGTAAATACAAAAGCCTTCTACTATAGTGATACTTCACATAGCGGTCTGGCCAAAGTGGACGGCTCGTTGATCTATCTGCCGTTTGAACAAGCTCAAATGCTTTGTGGTATGGCTGGTCCGACCAAAAGAGCCAGTGCTATTCATATAAAGTTTAAGCCAAATGTCAAACTTCAAAACGGATGTAAAAAAGTTACCTCGCTGTGGCAAAAGTTCAAACAAAACAAGGCCGGTACAGAGCACGCGAATCTACTGCATACAGTAACTGTGCAAAGTTGGAAAGATTACAGACGTGCTTCTATCGCACCGATGGAAAAAGAACAGACCACAATGACCTTAATGTTTGTTCTTGTGGGAGTCACGACTGTCTTCATTGTTTTTGTCGTCTTCTATATGATTATTAGCCATAAGAGTAAAGATATCGGCATACTGAAAAGCATCGGTGTCTCGAACCTGGACATCACCGAGTTATTTTCAGCCTTTGCTTTTTTAGTTGGTCTCTTAGGCTCTTGTATCGGTGTCTTTGCCGGCTGGTTGTTTCTATTGAAAATAAACCGAATAGAAAATTGGCTCTTCGAGCACTTTGAGTTTCAACTCTGGGACAGGACAATCTATGCCATAGGTGATATTCCAAACCAAGTGGAATTCAGAGTCTTAGTGATAATTGTCCTTTCGGCAATTATTGCCTGCCTGATCGGTGCCCTGCTTCCAAGCTGGCAGGCGGCAAAGTTAAGACCGATAGAAACTTTGCAAGTGAACCGATTATGATTCCATTAGAAGCTTTAAGCTCAACCATAATGCATCTCCTTGTGACGTGTTCCTAAATTAGGGTTTTTAAGTGGTTGTATTTAATAAGAGATTTTGGTAAAATAATTGCTTAACTTACATGCCGATATATGGTGACTTTTTCACACTGGATTCCCGCCCCACGTGGGTTTTTCTCTGAAAGGAACGGTGATGTTTTCCACCAGATTTATTCATTTTGTTTCGGTAACGTTTTTTGCATTAGTGCTGCCCTCGGATAGTGCACAGGCTGAGTCTATGACGGTGCTCAACCCGGGCTTCAAGGAACCTTATGAAGGCAAGATTCAGGACGATTTCAACCAGATTCCAGAGCCCATAGTGGTTGGTATCTCCTATCTCAAAAAGTTCAAATGATTGTAACTTCTTTGTGTGTATACTGAAACCGAAATGCTCCTGTTGGCAGTTTTTAATCCAGCCTGACGCCCTGCTCCTGAAGCCACTTTTTTAAATCCCCCATCTCGCTATCAAAAATTTCGTTGTCGTAGTCTTCTTCCAGTTTGCTGATGTTACCGGCTAATTCCGGTTGCTGCTGTACTGCCTCGCTTAGTTTCTTTTCGAATTCATCGCTAACGGCTCTGAGGTCATCAAGGTCAATCTGGACTTCTAAAATGCCTGCCAGGCGCCTTGTAACCGCTTCGATACACCTTGGATTGTTGCCCTGCACATAGGCAGGAACTGTAGCAACAAGACTGACCATACTTAAATTTCGTTTACTGCAACCTGTTGTCAGATAAGTAATAATGCTGGCGGGGCCTTCGTAGTTGGTGAAGTTTACACCATAGTGCTTGAAGGTTTCTTTGGTTTCTTTATCTGATGTTGAGCAGAAAAGTCTCGGTTCGCGAGTGTGAGGGACAAGGCCGGAGACACTGCCGATGAAATATATGGTTTTAACGCCAAAATCGGCACATAATGAGAAAATACATTCGGCAAATTCTTCCCAGCGGAGGTTTGGTTCTTTGCCTGAAAATAGTATTAAATCGTTGTTTTGGTCGTAATAAAACGAGTTAATCGGGAACTCTAAAGATTTGATCAAACCATCCTTTATCCTCGTGTGGGGGCGAAAGAATGCTGTAAGTTCCATCATGCCGGGGAAGTTGTAAATATAGAATTGTTCAGGGTTTATGTGAGCGAATTGCTGTGCGCCGAGCTTGTCAATGAAGCATTTTACTGTACCTGTGGAGACATCTCCGCCATCCATCCAGCCGGAGAAACCCAGTAAGAGGCGAGGGTTACGAAGATTTGGCTTTTGAGAAATACTTAAATTGTCGGATGCCATAATTGTCCTTTCGCTGCAGAACCAGTGCCTTTTTAACACTTATCGGCATATTGAGCCAGTGAATTTTAGATAAGA
>CAYSLN010000016.1:0-5175 GCA_964431825.1 uncultured Pirellulales bacterium
TACCGCCGGATTGTCTGGATTATCCGTAATAAAGCAGTGGAATATGTGAAAAGGAGGTGATTGGACTTGAAAAAGGTCATTTTGATATTTACAGTTCTTTTGCTCGCTGCCTCGGCAATGGCGGATGTCAGAATTATTGTCGGAAGCGACGGCAGTATCAACTATGAAACTGATGGTGAACAGGTAAGGGCCTTCGCCCTGGACATCGCCATTGATAACGGTACCATAGATGGGATCTCAGATTACCTTATAGGCGAAAGTATCGACCCCAACACAGGCTATGGTATCTTCCCCACCAGCTTTAGTCGGTACGTCGTTGTCGATGGCGATGGCGAGCCCAATTGGAGTGACCCCAATTATTCGCCTTTGGCCGATCCCTATGACCCGGATACACTGGGTGGGCTCGGCACCGCCGGTATTACTATCGAGATGGGAGCACTTTATTATCCCGCCGACGATAGTTCGCCAAATGCCCCGGGCACCAGTGGCACACTTTGCAAGCTCACGCTTAGTGGCTGTGCCTATGTGGCTGTCTCTGAGAATGAAACCTGTGGCGGAGTGGTGCTGACAGATGCAAGCGCCGTAGATGCTGACCTTAGTGCTGCATTCGTCCGTGTGAACTGCACCTGTGATTGTATACCTTTTGACCATCCTAACTACTACGAGTTGCTCGCTGAAGTTGGCTGCCCAATTTGCTGGTGCTATCCGCGGCAGTGTCACGGTGACGCGGATGGCTTGAAAGAGGGTAGTGACAAGAAGGGTTATTACTACGTCCACTTTGATGACTTGAATGTTCTGATCGCGGCTTGGAATACCTTAGAGCCGGATAAGGGACCGGGCATTTGGACGGTTACAGGTCCAAAAGGTGAACCTGGTATCTGTGCCGACTTTGCTCATGATAAGGAAGGCAGTTCCAAGAAAGGCTATTACCGTGTCCACTTCAGCGATCTGAATATTCTTGTCGCCCACTGGAACATTAAAGAGCCACCGCATGGCCCGGGTATACCGCCTGATTGTGGCGGTACGATCGAGCCCGAGCCATAGTTTGGGTGAAATATAGGTTTAACGCGACATTTGGCTAAGAATTTGCAGGCGAGTATGGGATTGTGAGCCTTCTGAGCAGTGCGCTCTGCTAAGAGAACCTGTGTCTGACTGGTTTCTTCTTAAGTTCCTCTGCAGTCGGCAGCAGTTCGAAGGAATCTATCCCTTCAGCCTCGATAAATCTGTTTATTACACGTTGAATCTGCCCCATACTTCTCCCGTGCATCATAGCGAACAGATTATAAGGCCAGCCCTCGAAAGTCTCCCTCTGGTAACAGTGGCTCACTATGGCGAAATGGGCCAGCCTTTTGCCGGTATCGACAATCCTGTCCTGTGGAACTTCACCTGCAAATAGAACATTAGCAGCAAATCCGAGCTTTCGATGGTCAACAACAGCCGCTATCCGACGTATCACGCCTTTATTGATTAGTCCTTTCAGGATCTTCAGAACATCATCTCTCTCCAAACCGTCACCGCACAGGAAGTCGAAGGCCAGTTCAGTCAGTTCCAAATCATCCTGCAGTTTTGAAAGTATCAGCTTTTGATTTTTATCTAACCCGACTGCCTTGTCCTTCGGGATTTTCGCGACATCCTTCGATAACATTTGCTCTCCACCCTCGGCGTCGAAGCGGACATCGAGCTTAAAGACTCGCTTGACAGGCAGGCTGTAAAAATCGACATCGAAACTCCCCGAAAGACGCGCAAGTGTAACCTTAATATCGGCATCCGACTCTGCCTGCAGCGTAAACCACAAGTTGTAATGATGATTCCTTAAATAATTATGGGAAACGCCCTCCAGCGAATTGACCGCCTCGGCAACCTCCTGCACACTTTCCGCCGGGACGTGCGCAGCCACCAGAGTGCTCACCATACCCAGTGCGCGATAATTTATCAGTGCGCAAATCCGCCTGATAATCCCCATCTCCTTCAGCCGGCTTATTTGCCTGATAACCTGCGTCTCGTCACTGTTCAGGGCCTTTGCTATTTCTGCAAAAGGCCTCGAACAAATTGGCAACCCCTCTTGAAGTCTGTTGCACAACTGTTTCTGCAATTTTGTCAAACGTAAACTCAACTCTTACTCCCCGATGTGATATTGACAAACAGGGTCCCCCCCCAGATAGTCGCCGCTCGTTGCATAAGCCCTCGCCCTGCATCCACCACAGGAGCCGACGTATTCACAAGCCCCGCAATTGTCTTTGTAGCCTGATAAGTTGCGAATCTTATTTAGAAATTCCGAACCCAGCCAGATTTTCTCAAAATCGAATCCGTTTTCAATTAAATTTCCCGCCGATATATCAAGAAACCCGCACGTTTGCACATCACCGCGGTAGCTCATGAATCCAAAACCCCTGCCGCCCATGCAGCCGCTCACCTTTTCAATACCGGCTTCTCGGCACACCCTCGCAAACTGAGGACCACACGTGACCCTTACTTCTATCGTCGATTCGATTTTCAATCGCAGCAGTTCTTCGAGCAGCTCTTCGTATTGCAGCGGGTCGAGAATTTGACCGGCTATCTCTTCACCCCGGCCGGTCGGCACAAGTATAAACGCGTCGAAGCAATAAGCCCCGAGCTTTTTCGCCAGTTCGATTATCCCCGCCACTTCGTCGAGATTGATTTTGCTGATAGTGGTATTAATCTGAAAACGCGTACCCACCCGTTGGGCAACTTTAGCCGCCTCCACAGCCGAGTCAAAAGCTCCCTTGGTTTGCCTGAAGGCATCGTGTGTTTGTGCCGATGCACCATCCAGAGAAATGGATAAAGCCAATATGCCGGCCTCTTTCAACCTCGCTATGGATTCGTCGTTAATCAGATACCCGCAGGTAGCCATCACCATCCGCAGTCCTAACTCTCGGCCGTATCGGATAAGCTCGTAAATATCACCACGTTCCATCGGTTCGCCGCCGGTCAGGATTATTACGCACTTATTAAACGCCGCTACCGATGCGAGTATTTTTTTGCACTGCTCGGTACTCAGTTCTTCTCTGTCGGTCTTACCAGCGTTCGCCCGGCAGTGCCGACAGTTAAACCGACATCGCCGCGTAACTTCAAAAGCTATAAGACGAGGCCTTTCTGGTTTTTTATTTTCGATTTCCAATTTTTGATTCTTGTCGAGAACTTGATACGCTTTAGCCTGTGCAGTTAAATACTAACGACTGATTTTCTTTGCCGCATCTTTGGCAAAATATGTTATCAGGATATCCGCCCCTGCGCGTTTGATAGCAGTGAGAACCTCCATCATTGTTGCTTCTTTGTCCACAAGCCCCTCACCAGCAGCCGAATTTACCATCATATATTCACCGCTGACGTTGTACGCAGCTATCGGACAATCGAAACGCTGTCTCGCTCGATATATAATATCCAGATATGCAAGGGCAGGCTTGACCATCACGATATCGGCTCCCTCTTCAATATCTAATGCAATCTCGGCCATCGCCTGGTTACTGTTCGCCGGGTCCATCTGATAGCTCCTGCGGTCGCCAAATGCCGGCGCCGATTCGGCAGCATCTCTGAACGGCCCATAAAAGGCCGAAGCGTATTTTGCCGCATACGACATGATAGCAACATCGTGGAAGTTATTCTCTTCCAAAGCCTCACGGATATACCTGACCCGCCCGTCCATCATATCCGATGGAGCAACTATATCAGCGCCCGCCTGAGCGTGCGACAATGCAACCTTGGCCAACAGCTCGCAGGTTGCATCGTTATCGATTTTGTTGTTCTTTATTACACCGCAGTGACCGTGCTCGGTATAAGCACAAAGGCAAACGTCTGTAATAACCAGTAGTTCCGGCGTTGCTTTTTTGATTTCTTTTATAGAGTGTTGCACAACGCCGTCTTCGGCCCAGGCCTCTGAACCGAGTTCGTCTTTCTTGCCCGGCAGGCCGAATAGCAGCACAGCAGGTATCCCTAACGCAGCAACCTCGGCAGCCTCTTTGGCAATCGTATCCGGCGAAAAATGGAAACAACCCGTCATTGACTTGATTGGTTCCTTGAGTCCTTTGCCGTTTTTTACGAACAACGGATAAACCAAATCATCCACGCTCAAATTGCTTTCGCGTATCAGTCTTCGCATTGAACGACTGCTGCGCAGCCTCCGCATCCTTATTTTTGGAAAACCCATAACATGTCCCTTCGTATTCCGAATTTCAAATTTTCAAATAGGCAAAACTTATTGTTTTGGTAATTTGGTTTTTGAATATTAGATATTGTTTAGGATTTAGAAATTAGCATTTAGAAATTTTATTTTGTTATTTCTTCGTCCGTCAGATAACAGGCTGGCTCATTGAGCCAGTATTCATCGCCCGTCTTGTCGCCTAAGAACCTGTAATTACCTTTGCATAAGTTAAACCACCTGCACCCAAGGCATCTTGCATCGGCAAATTTATCTTTATTGTGCAGTTTATTTAACACCGGCTCCGTCACGTCCTCCCATATCTGCCGGAAGGTCCTGTCTCTAATATTACCGAGAGAATAATTCCGCCAGAACTGGTCCGGATACACGTTGCCGTCCCAGCCTACACAGCCGATTTTCTCTCCCGTCCTGTTCCCGCCGTTTGTAGTCAAAAGCCTTTTTGATTCTTCATAGCGAGGATTGTTCTCTCTTTTCATCGTTGTTAGAAGATAAGGCCCATCGGCACGATTGTCCACGGTAAGCACCTCGTCTAAAACAGCCTTTCCGACAAGGTCATCCGTCTTCTTTATAATCACATCGAGAACGTCTCTTGTTTGCTCCGGCGAGGGCACCAGCCCGTCAAGTTTCTCTGCCCTGCCTGTGCGAATCAGGTGATAAAAGCAGATTCGTCTTATACCTGCCGATTCCGCAATATCGAATACGACGGGGATTTGCTCTGCGTTTGTTTTCGTTATAGTAAAACGCAGCCCCGTTTTAATACCTGCCTTTTTGCAGTTTTCAATACCTCCCAAAGCCGCTTTGAAACTTCCCTTTGTTTGTCTGAACTTATCGTGGAACTCCTCATCACCATCAATGGAAATGCCAACGTAACCTACACCAACATCGGCAAGCTTATTTGCTGTTTCCGGTTCAATCAACGTCCCGTTGCTGGAAATAACGGTTCTCAGCCTCAGACGTTTGGCCTCAGCTAATAATTCAAATAAGTCCTCTCGCAATAA
>CAYSLN010000016.1:5275-19695 GCA_964431825.1 uncultured Pirellulales bacterium
TCAGCCTCAGACGTTTGGCCTCAGCTAATAATTCAAATAAGTCCTCTCGCAATAACGGCTCACCACCGCTAAATAACACCACCGGACAATTAACCTCCGCAAGCTGTGACAGCAATACTTTTGCCTCAGCCGTAGTTAGTTCATCGCTGCTACAACGGCCGCCTGAAGAACTATAGCAGTGCAAACATTTAAGATTGCACCTGTCCGTGCAATTATAAACTACAACAGGCCCGGACGAATTTGCTCTTCGGTATCGCAATTCGTCCGATTGCCCCACCAGTCCACAATATAGCTTTGAAATATTTATCATTCACACATTTCTTCTATTGTCGACAGCAAGCCGTCGATGGTATGTTCTACAGTCCTCACGTCAACCCTGACACCAAGGCTCTCCAGTTGTTCGGATGTCACCGGCCCGATTGATGCTACTTTGACGCTACTGGAATTTACTGTTTTGACCGGCACTTGTTCGAAAAATACTCTCACCGAAAATGGACTTGCAAACGTCAGCCAGTCGACCTCGCCTTTCTTGAGTTTTTCAGCCAGCCACTTGCCTTCGCCCTTTTGCGCTACGGCTGTATAAGCAGCTACATTTTCAACTTCAGCCCCGGCTCCCTCCAGCAGCTCGATAAGTTCGCCTGATGCAAGATGAGAACGCAAAAGCAAAACCTTCCTGCCCTGCAGATTCACAAAGCCGGCTAATTGTTTGCCAAGCTCCCTGCTCGTAAATACGCTCGGCACAAAATCCGCCCTTATCCCGAAGACCTCCAGCTTCGCCGATGTCTCACTGCCTATTGCTGCGATTTTCGCCGAGCTGAAAACTCTGGCATCTTTGCCCAGCCCCTGCAGGGCTTCGAAGAATATCGCGACGCCATTGCTGCTCGTGAAAATTATCCAGTCGTATTGTGAAAATTTGCCGAGCGCCTGCAGAAATTCATTCTTCTGCGTCAAAGGTTCTATCTTCATCGTTGCGAAATCGATTGGGTTCCCGCCTCGATAGATAATCTTCGCTGCAAAATCAGCATTACCGTCCGCATCACGGGTCACAACAATGTTTTTGCCGAACAAAGGTTTCTTTCTATACCAGTCAAGCCTCTTGTCACTCTCTGCTGCGACTCCAATAACCACAACCGCCGGTGGTTCTATTTTCTGCTCTTTACATTCTTCGCTTATTCTCCCGAGCGTAGACTTTGCGACTTTCTGAGTTGGGAAAGTGGCATCAGCAACCACTGCCGCCGGCGTATCCTCACTCATGCCGTTTTCGATTAACCTCCGTGTAATCGAGTCAAGATTGCTCATCGCCATATAGAAAACTATCGTGCCCCCGAATTTTGCCAACAGCTCCCAGTCGATATTACTTTTTTGTTTTCCCTCCGCCTCATGACCGGTAACGAAAACAACCTGCGAGCTGTAGTCTCTGTCGGTAAGTATGATGCCGGTATACTCTGCTGCTGCAATGGCAGCCGTCACGCCCGGCACTATTTCGAAATCTGTTCCCGCCTCAACAAGAACCGCCAGCTCTTCTGCGCATCTGCCGAAAATACACGGGTCGCCGCCTTTTAACCTGATTACAGTTTTCCCACTCGATGCCTTCTCGAGCAGCAGCTTGTTAATCTCTTCCTGAGTAGTGGAACCTTTACCGATTCGCTTGGGCACGTGAATGGTTTCCACGTCTTTTCGGGCGAATTTTAGCAAAGCTGGATTGGCTAACTTATCGTAAATGATACAATCAGCATCCTTGATAACCTGTGCCCCGCGAACGGTAATCAAATCGGCCCGCCCCGGCCCGGCTCCAACTAAATATACAAAACCCTTCTTCATAACTTTTATTTTTCGTACAGCATTTAGCACATTAGAGGATGGAGTTAGTTTTCCAGCCTTTCAAGGATTTCGCTGCCGCCGGCTTCGAGAAGTTCACTAGCGAGTCGTTCTGCTAAATCGTCTGCATTAGCGACCGGCCCGACGATTTCCCGCCTGATAAAATTCCTTGCCTCCAAATCTGATATAAATGCGCAAATCTTAATCTCGCCTTCGGCAATTTCTGCAAACGCCCCTACCGGCGCGTGACATCCACACTGCATTGTTGTTAGAATCTTTCGCTCTGCAGATGTAATCGTCCTTGTTACCTGTTCATCTATTGAAGCGATAAGTTCGTTCGTTTCGTTGTCATCGGTTCTTGTCTGCACAGCCAGCGCACCCTGCGCCGGGGCCGGAATAAATTGCCTCGGGTCGAAACAAAGTGATATTCTATCAGATAAACCCAGACGCTCAAGCCCGGCTCGCGCAAGAATAATCGCATCGTATCTGTCCTCATTAAGCTTTCTGACTCTCGTTGTGACATTGCCCCTTATCGGTTCCGCCACAAGGTCGGCCCGCAGCCGCTTCAACTGAACGGCCCTTCGCAGGCTCGACGTGCCAATCTTTGCTTTTGCCGGCAATTGTTCAATCGAACCTGTTCGAGAAGAGAAGATTAAACAATCCTCTGCAAATTTCCTGTCACACACAGCAGCGATGCTCAGCCCTTCCCGTTGAGCTGTGGGCAAATCCTTGAAGCTGTGGACCGCAAAGTCAGCTTCCCCTGCCATCAGGGCATCCTCCACCTGAGTGGTAAAAAAACCACTGTCCTTTAGATCCCACAAAGCAGTCCGCCTGTCCTTATCTCCACTGGTCGTAACTTTTTTGAGTTCGATTTTTGTATCCGGGTAAATTTCCCTCAGCGCGCGGATTACAACCTCCGTTTGAGCAATGGCCAGCTTCCCGTCCCGAGTTGCGACAGTAAGAACCTTCCCCATCAGTCGCCTTTGTCCTGTGAGAGGAACATTTTGTTTATAAGTTCGACGGCCTCGAGTTGCTCGCTACTCAGCTCGTCGTTTCCGTCATTTTTGATGAAACTAATTGGACCGTGTAATACCTTCTTTACCAGTGATTCGGCAAAGGACTTTAATTTGTCACTGTCGTCTTTGGCGAAGTCTTTTGCATAACGCGCTGCTTCACTATCAGCCAGTTCGAGACCTTTCTGTGTCAGCTTCGAAATTACCGGCACAAGACTCAATGACTCGTACCACCTGGAAAAATTATTCGTGAATTCTTCAACGATTTTCCTGGCCTTGGGGATTTCACTGCTGCGTTTTTCTCTGTTGGCACTTATCTGTTCATTCAGGTCGTCGATATTATAAAGACTAACGCATTCGAACTGTCCTATACTTGTCTCAATGTCCCTCGGCACAGCGACATCTACTATCAACAGCGGTTTTTTCCTGTCGGCCAGATAATCCTTAACCGCCCCATACGTTACTACCGGCTCAGCGGCGCCCGTCGTGCTAATCAACAAATCGACTTCGGCCAGTTTTTCAGGTACTTCTGCCAGAGAAATTACCTCGGCGCTCTTAAGGTTCGAGGCAATACCTTGAGCCTTTTCCGTGTCACGATTGGCTACAATCAAACGCGACAGCCCTGCCTTGAGCAGATACCTTGCCACGAGCTCGGCATTTTCGCCCGCTCCTATCACCATCGCAGCACTCACCGGCATATTGATTTTGTTCCTGGCCAATTCCACAGCAGCCAGACCGATCGAGACCGCGCCGCAGTTAATATTCGTATTGGTTCGCACGGCCTTTCCCGCGCGAAAGGCATTATGAAAGAGCCGATTGAATACTAACTTACTCATCCGGCAGTCGACGGACTGGGTATAAGCGGATTTTGCCTGCGACAAAATCTGATTTTCGCCGAGCATTTGTGAATCGAGACCTCCCGCCACTTCGAAGAGATGCCGAACAACGTCATTTCCTGTGCTCTCTGCGCTGTATTCGTTCCATATATCGGCGCTGGCGGGCCGAACCTGACCGATAAGTCTTCTCAGATATCCGCTGCAATCGAAGTCTTTACGGGCGTAAAAATAAAATTCGAGCCGATTGCAGGTATCGAGGATAACCGCCTCGCTGATGGCCTCCTCGGCGTGCATTTGCCTGAGCATAGAATGTTGCTGCTCCGCGGTAAAAGTAACCTTTTCGCGCATCTGCACGGGACAATTATGGTAAGTTATATTGTTCAGGACAAGCTTCATGGATGCAGCTTTTTTGTTCCTTAATTCCCATTTGGCTCCGAGTACAGTGTAACCGGTATGGCTACGACTATCAACCTCAAATTGTTCTTGAGCCGGAACCGGCCGGTCTTGAGGTCGTTATGTGATGCTAAACCGAATATCCTTGCAAATAATCCCCCTGTCGTCATAATTATTTTCGCTGACAGTTGACTGTAAAGGGTACCTGATGAAAAACTCCAGGCGGGCTGTGCTATGGGCGGCTCTGGTGCTGATTATACTGCTTATTGCCTTCTCTATCTATGCGGCATTTCTTGGTTCTGAGCGGGCGGAAGACTTTTTCAATTCACTGCCGTTAGCCATTTACTGGTTGGCCTTGCTGCTGTTGTTGGCCGCAGCTGTTGTGATGTTCCGCCGAATGGTTCATGTCCCCGGCCTCCTGTTGATTCACGCTGGCTGCATACTTGTTCTTGCAGGTGCTGTATGGGGTTCCGAAGCCGGACATCAGCTCCGGAAAAAATTCTTCGGAATCGATAAAATTCGAACAGGCCGGATGATAATCTATGAAGGACAATCAGATAACCATGTCATATTGGAAAACAGCGATGTCATAAAAGAGCTGCCTTTCCAGGTAGAATTAAAAGACTTCCGATTGGAATATTACGAACCCGAGTATCTGCAAATCCGAACCTGGCAGGGTCAAGGCTGGAGAATACCCGTCGAACTCGGCGCCGAGTATTCCCTGGGCCCGGAGTTCGGCACGGTAAAAATCCTAAGGACGTTCGAGAACTTCAAAATCAGAATCGAAGATGACGAAAATATTGCCTACGAAGACCCGCAATCCGGTTACAATGCGGCCCTCGAAGTACAGTTCATCTCCCCTGACGGCAGCGTATCCAACGAATATGTCTTTGAGCGGTACCCGGAACATATTCATCATGAAGATGGCTTCTTTCTAAGCTATCGCAGGGTTATTAGCGAGTATATAAGCCATCTGCAGATAGTCAGGGACAACAAAGTCATCACCGAAAAGAATATCGAGGTCAACCACCCGCTCAGTTACGCTGGCTATCATTTTTACCAGCAGGATTACGATGCTCAAGCTGGCCAGTATACTATTCTTATGGTCGTCTCTGATACGGGTCTTGGCATAGTTTATGCTGGCTATCTGATGCTTTGTCTCGGTGCCTTCTGGCACTTTTGGCTCCGGCATATATTTATGAGAATAAAACAAAAAGTGATTAAATGGAAATCAAATACACCATTCAGGGCTTACTGATTTACGTTGCCATCGTCGCATACATCTGCGCGTTGGTGGCAACCTTGTTGCGCCGCCCCAAAGCCGGAAATCTCTTGTACATCTTCGGCTTTGTTGTCGCCGTCTCTGCCTTTGGTTATCGCTGGTATCACGTTCGACACGTGCCTTTGCAGAATCTATTTGAGGTATTTTTGTGCCTGGGAATGGTTTATCCTGTTTCATTATTCTGCCGCCGCATCCTGCGAGTGGGTAGCTATCGCGCAGATATGCTCATAGGGGCCGTAATGCTTTTCCCTGCAGGTTTTATCTTTAGCGCTCAGCCGCGCCAGCTGCCACCCGCCCTGCAAAGCTGGCTCTTTACACCCCACGTCGCCGTTTATGTTCTGGCATATATATTTATGGCAAAAGCTGCCTTCCATGCCTTTTGCCAGCTGGTTGGTAGAAACCCTAATCCCGATGAAAATCTCCTGCCCTCCGAGCAGGCAACCTACCGAATAGTTTGTGTTGGCTTTCCGCTGCTGACACTTGGCCTTATCCTCGGCAGTTGCTGGGGCAAACTCGCCTGGGGCGACTGGTGGGATTGGGACCCCAAAGAACTCTGGTCACTCGCCTCCTGGCTGGTTTATGTCGGGTATTTCCACTTCCGTTATATGTTCGGCAAAAGGTACGCCCGCATCAACAGCATCTGGGCCGTTGCAGGCATGGCCGTTATTGTCATAACACTGTTGTGGGTAAATCTCTCCAGGCTCTTTGCAGGCCTGCACAGCTACGCAACCTAAAATGCGACCGGGCAGATTATGGTAACAACAAAAAACTTTTTGCTTTGGGTCTGGCATTAAAAAAACATGTAAGGAACAAAGGCAATGTCTGTAACAAAAGTTGGCTCTTGTTTGTTGTTATTAGTTGTTCTGTTGTCAATTCAATGTGATACTTACCAGGGCAGTAAAGTTCAACCGCCATGGGATAATGGCCGGTTGGTTGTATCGGAAAATAGCAGGTTCCTCCAGCACGAAAACGGCCGGCCGTTTTTCTGGCAGGCAGATACCGCTTGGCTCTTATTCCAAAGGCTCAACCGCTCTGAAGTGGAAACATATCTCGAAAACCGCCGGCAAAAAGGTTTTAACATCATTCAGGTTATGACACTCCATGGATTGCCGGAGGTCAACTTTTATGGTGACACGGCCCTTGTGAACCGTAATCCCGCGCAGCCTAACACCACGCCGGGCAATAATCCACAAGTTGAATCGGAATACGACTATTGGGACCATGTCGATTTTGTAATTGATAAAGCAGCGGAAAAAGGCATCTACTTGGCCATGGTACCTGTATGGGGGAGCATCGTCAGAGCAGGACAATTTACAGTCGACAGCGCTCGAGCGTATGGCCAATGGCTGGCAGAACGCTACAGGAACAAACCCAATATAGTATGGCTAAATGGCGGCGACTGCAAAGGTGACATCAAAACAGAAATCTGGCAGGCATTAGGGGCCGCACTGCACGAAGCGGATCCAAACCACCTTATGACCTTTCATCCTTTCGGCAGAACGCAGTCGTCAACCTGGTTTCATAATGAAGACTGGTTGGACTTCAACATGTTTCAATCAGGCCATAGAAGATATGACCAGAGACGTCCCAACGATGACCCCGCAATGTGGAAGGGAGAGGATAACTGGAAATACGTGCTGGAAGATTATGCCAAAACCCCGCCGAAACCCACCATCGATGGTGAGCCTTCCTACGAGAACATTCCGCAGGGCCTCCATGACCCGAACGAACCCTATTGGCAAGGCAGAGACGCCAGAAGATACGCCTACTGGTCGGTGTTTGCTGGTTCCTTCGGACACACTTACGGCAATAGCGCCGTGATGCAAATGCATAAACCCGAGTTCGGCCGGGGAGCCTACGGCGTGCGAAACTATTGGTACCAGGCTATCGACGACCCGGGTGCTGGCCAGATGCAGTACCTTAAAGCGCTCATTCTTTCGCGTCCGTTTTTCGAAAGGGTCTTTGCCCCTGATATGATTCCCAATGACATCGGTGACAAATATGACTATGTAATTGCTACCCGTGGAGAAAGCTACGCATTTATCTATACCTATACGGGACGGGCCTTTGATGTGTCCCTGGGCAAAATTACCGGCGAGAAAGTAAAAGCGTGGTGGTACAGCCCCAGAAATGGAAAGGCCGAGTTTCTGGGATATTTTAATAACGAAGGTATTAAGCGATTCGACCCCCCGGGCCAAAAAGAACAGGGAAACGACTGGGTCCTTGTCCTGGACGATGCCGCGAAAAAATTCCCCGTCCCCGGCGACAGCTAAAAATTCTCTCACATTCCGACTTTTAGCCGAAGAGCTTTATTGTGCCTCGGGCTCATCACCGAACTTTACCTTTGGCACCTCGGTCCTTGCCTGCTCAGCAGCCTCGAAGTACTCAACCGGCTCGACACCCGCCCGTCGGCAGAAGAACGACCCGAAGAATTGACGCGAGTAAGCATTCAGCTGCTCAGCTACTTCGTTATATCTTGTACGTGCAACGTTTATTCGATTCTCGGTCCCTTCGAGCTGGTCCTGAAGGGCCAGAAAATTTTGATTTGCCTTCAGCTCCGGATAACTTTCCTGCAACATTAAAAGCCGGGACAGAAATCCGCTGAGTTCATTGGATGCCTTAATCTGACTGGCTCTGCTGTCAGCCTGGAAATATTTCTCTCTGGACTTGGCAATATTTTCGAACAGCTCTTTTTCATGTCCCGCATAGCCCTTGACTGTCTCGACGAGGTTTGGCACCAAATCGAGCCGACGCTGCAAAGTGGCGTCAATGTTTGCCCAGCCGTTTTTGGTAGCTTGTTCAAGGTTGACTGCTTTGTTGTAGCCGTTAATATACCATCTGAGTATACCGAGTCCGGCCAGAGGTATAACAACCATAATTACAACTAAAACAACCCAGGCTTTTCCGATAGTTTTCATTTTTTAGTACCTCCAGAATTTGTACATGTTTTACCAGCTTCCGCCCGCACCACCGCCGCCGAATCCACCACCCATTCCTCCGCCGAAACCACCGAAGCCGCCACCAAAGCTCCCGCCTCCGTAGGAGCCGCTTCTGCCGTAGCCACCATGACCTCCGAACCCGCCAAACATAAATGGCAGGAGAAACCACAGCCCCATTCCTCTGCCGAAGCCACCGAAGATAATCAAAAGAAAGAATAAAAGGGGCAAAAAGCCGCAGCATGGTAGGCCCCTTATCCCCGGCCTGCGTTGGACCGGCGTTGGCTTCAGCTTCGGTGTTCCTGTCAAAGCCACGCCGGACTCGGTAGCGATTTTCTCGGCAATCTGTAAATTGGCCTGATAAATCCCCTGATTGTAGTCGCCTTTTTTCAGATATGGCACAAGGACCTCTCTGCCAACTTGACCACAATACTGGTCGGTTACAAAACCCTCCAGACCATACCCCGTCGAGAACCAGTACTCCCGGTCCTTTGTCGCAATAACGAACAGCATGCCATTGTCCTTGCCTTTTTGACCGAGCTTCCATTTCTCAGCTAATTCAATCGAAAATTGTTGTATCGGCATCCCGTCGGTTGTTTCCACTGTCAGAATTATATACTGAGCACCCGTCTTTTGTTCCAATTCCTGCAGTATCCCGTTCAGCGAACGCTCATGAGAGGCATCTATCACCTTTGCGTAATCTTCAACATAGTGGCCAGGCATCGGCAGATTAACCTGAGCAGCGCTGACCGCTGTCGTGAACAGTATCACCAATAGTGCTGCTATTGGCATGGAAATTATTCGTCGCATAATCAGACCTCTAGCTTATCCACCGCAAGAGCCAATTGGTCAACGGTAGTATAGACCCACTCGAAGGCTTCTTCCGTCTCTGTTTTGCTCAGGCGGTTTTTTTCATACCGCCGTTTTCCTGTGGTTATCAAAGAATTCGTATCAACGGAAAACTCACTGGTCGCTTTACTGAATGTAGACTCCGCTGTATCTGGTCGTTCGGCGCCTTTTAACCACAACATCGCTCGCAGGAGCGGCACTAAGCCCTTTACTGTGGAAATAAGAATATCCCGCACGAGTTTCCTGTTGGCCGCTGCGGCAATATAACCCTGCCTTAATCTAATAAGCGTCGCCTTGAGTTCTCGCTCGCATTGAAGCCGGACGTCTTTTTTCTCGAAGCTCAGCGACACAAACGGGTCATCACCCAAAATAGTCTGGTGAGTCAGTTGAAAATCCAGAAACTCCACCCCGAATACGTCGAGTGACTGTTCAATGTAAGATGGTGTCATCAGCAACGGAGCCGAGATTTTTTTCTTGCTCATCGGCTTAGCCAGACCTGCAATCAGCTTGAGCGAATCCCCAGTGCGCTTGCCGAGGACCAGCACAGTATTGATGTCGCTTTGGCCGGGCTTGAAATCCCCAGTTAAACTGCTGCCGACCACCGTGATACTTTGCAGATTGTCCCCAAGGCCGCTTTGGAGTTTCTCACCGAAGAGTCTTAACGGCCCCCGGATTTGTTCAGCAACAGCATCTAACCTAAGTCCATTTTCATTTTCAGCCATGTTATTTCACTCCCTTGCTTTCAAGGCCGGATTGCCATCCGGGATTAGTTTACAGCATTTGGCCGATAATCACAATCAAGATGTCATTTTGTTAGACGCTCTAAGGACTATTTGGCAGAAAAGGCGCCAAAATGGCAGCTCCAACGGCTTGGCTATAATCTCGAAACGGCAATTATTATGTAATTTTCCGCAAGTTTCTGTAGCTGTGTTCTCTGGCATGCATTTTGCGTATTGTATTTGTAGAAAGTGTAAATTTTGAAAAAGAGAAATAAAGAGAAATGAGGAAGGTTCAGATATAAAAAAAGGAGGTGTTACTATGACACTGGTACATTTAAACAAACGGCACAAAAATGAATTGGCAAGGCTTCACGACGAGATGGATGATTTGTTCGATGGCTTTTTCAGAGGACTCGGCAGGCCCCTGACCGGATACAAGGCTTGGCCTGCAATCGATGTCGCCGACAAGGATAACGCGGTTGTGGTAAGGGCCGAAGTCCCCGGCTGCAAGGCTGAAGACATCGACATCTCCGTCTATGGCAATACACTGACCATCAGCGGCGAAAAGAAAGAGTCCAAAGAACAGAAGGAGAAAGGTTACTATTATGCCGAAAGCAGCTATGGAAGCTTCCGACGTGAAGTAACTTTACCCACGGATGTAGATGAAGCCAAGATTGACGCCGTCTGCAAAGACGGTGTCTTGTCCGTAACGCTGCCGAAAGCCGAAAAGACCAAGGCCGTAAAAGTCAAAGTAAAAGGATAACAAACTTGGCAGCTTAGCTGGCACAGGCCGGGCGGATAACGCCTTATCGCCAATGACATTAAAGGTTCCCGCGTTTTCGCAGGTTGTAGCGGGAACCTTTTTTTTATCGAACTCTTTGTTTACTTTTACGTATTTTTAATGGTGACCCGCATTTTTAGGACAAAGTTGGCTCTCATGCCGAACGTTTGTTGCCTCGTGTCTTCCGAGAAACAATTTGCACATTTTCGCCAAATACGTTAGGCTATCTCGTCGGGCCGAGTGGCGGAATGGCAGACGCTGGGGACTTAAAATCCCCTGCCCGTAATGGGTGTGTGGGTTCGAATCCCACCTCGGCTACTGTTCGTATCTCGTTAGGTGAAAAGCGATTTTCCACGAGATGTAATATAAAAGACAACCCGCCCGGTTATAAAGAGGCGGCCAAGTATAGGAGATGAATAATGGTGAATAAAAACCCTAAACTTGCAAACGTAGACAGACCTAATCTGTATCGTGATATGTTTCCATATACCGAATTCCCCCGCGTGGTTTTCGACAACGAAACAGTTAGTTATGACATTCCGGACAAAATCTGGATAACCGACACGACCTTCCGTGACGGCCAGCAGGCCCGCCCCCCATATACACCCGAGCAAATCCTCCGCATATACGATTTGCTGCACGAGATAGATGGCGGGACAGGATTGATTCGCCAGTGCGAGTTCTTTTTGTACTCAGAACGGGATAGAAAAGCCGTAGAGCTGTGCAAAGAGCGAGGCTACAAGTTTCCTGAGATAACAGGTTGGATAAGAGCTGTGGCAGCCGATTTTAAGCTGGTCTCTCAAATGGGGCTTAGTGAGACCGGAATCCTCACCTCGGCGAGTGACTACCATATATTTCTAAAGCTGCGAAAGACGCGCGAACAGGCGATGAACGCGTATCTCGATATCGTCAAAGCCGCACTGGACAGCGGCGTTGTCCCTCGGTGTCACTTCGAGGACATAACGCGGGCTGATTACGAGGGTTTTGTTCTGCCCTTCGCTGCCGGATTAATGAAAGTATCCAGAGACTATAAAAAGCCCGTCAAAATCCGCCTTTGTGACACCCTTGGGTTTGGCCTGCCCTGGCCGGGAGTTTCTCTGCCTCGCAGCATCCCCAAGCTTATCCACGGGCTTCGGCAAATCGGAGTTCCGTCCGAACAGCTCGAGTGGCACGGACATAATGATTTTCACAAGGTCCTGATAGACGCAGCGACCGCTTGGCTGTATGGCTGCGCCGCCGCCAACGCCGCAATATTCGGCACCGGTGAAAGAACAGGCAATCCGCCTCTTGAAGCGCTGGTCGTCGAGCACGCCCAGTTGAAAGGAATGAGCGAGGGCGTCAACTACGCTGCTATAACCGAACTGGCTGAGTACGCCGGGAAAGAGCTGGGCATTGCAATTCCATTCAACTATCCACTGGTTGGAAAGGATTTCAATGTTACACGGGCCGGCATCCACGCAGACGGCCTGTTAAAGGACGAGGAAATATATAATTGCTTCAGCACTCAGAAATTACTCAATCGTCCTGTTAGTGTGGCGATTACCGATAAGACAGGGGCGGCGGGTATCAAGTATTGGATAGAAGCTAGGTACCAGGTTGATATCCCTAAGCACGACCCGAGGATAACCAAAATAAAAGAACGAATCGACGCTGATTATTCAGCTGACAGGGTCTCGGCGATATCAGACGAAGAAATGTTTGATTGGGTCCGGGAAGCCTTTGGTGATGATTTACCGCCATTGAGGTAACAGGAAATTGCCGGATAAAATAATCAAGGCAGTGCTGTTCGACTTTGGTGAGACTTTGTTGAACTTCGGCAAAGTCAATTCAACACAGCTTTTTCGCCAGGGCGCAAGGCTGTCGTACGATTTTCTCAAAAAACAGGACCAGCCGGTCGGCAGCTTCAGTTGTTATTTATGGAGAAACCTTCTATCCATTCGTCTTCGCTATCTGCTTTCCAATATAGTGAAAAAGGATTTCGATTCGCTGGCACTATTGAAAAAGATTGGCACAAAAAAAGGCCTCAGGCTCACCACCCAGCAGTGGCAACATCTTGCGTGGCTTTGGTACGAACCCCTCAGTAAAGTAGCAAAAGCTGAGCCGAAAATAAAAGAGACCCTCACCGAACTTTTGGATTCGGGCCTTAAGCTGGGCATAGTTTCCAACACTTTTGTCAACGGCAGCTCACTTGAGAAACATCTGGAACAATTGGATATATTGGATTGTTTTACCGTCAGGCTTTATTCCTATGAATTTCGCTTTAGAAAACCCAACCTCCAAATCTTTAAGGCCGCCGCAGACAGGATTGGCGAGGCCTTCGAGAATATATTGTATGTGGGCGACCGCATCGATAAGGATGTTAAGCCCGCGCTGCAACTCGGCATGCCGACTGTCTTAAAAGCCGCCTACACAAATGCCGGCAAAGAAACACCAACAGGAGCCTGGCGAATAAATCACCTTTCCGAACTGCCGGACCTGATAAAAAAGCTCGGCTAAAAACATACGTTGGGTCATACGTTGGGGCGGACCTGCGTGTCCGCCCTTATCTGCTTTTTTATATTTTTGATGACGGCTTTTCAAGTTAAACCGGTTCTTTGGATTATTCTTTCGCGCCGTGCTTACGAAGCAGTTCGACTAAGTCTGTGTGGTTCTTCTGTTTCGCAAGATCCAGGGCTGTCTGGCCCTTACTGTCCTGGAAGTTTACATCGAATCCTTCAGCAAGCAGGTACTCGACTACGTCTTCATGTCCCGTCCTGGCGGCCAAGTGAAGGACCGTCTGGCGCCTATCACCGCCCCAGGGGCATACAGCGTTTATATCCGCACCTTTGGATATCAGTAGTTTGGCGATATCACGGTGACCATAGATAGCTGCAAAATGAAGAGGTGTTCTGCCATACATGCCACCTTTCGCAGGCTTTGCGTTGACGTCTGCACCACTGTTGATGAGCAATTCTACTATATCGATATCCCCACTCTCGCATACCATATGCAGCTTCGTTAGCCCCAAGTCGGTCTCCTCGGAGTTGATATCGGCGCCTTTGGAAATGAGCAGTTCGATCACGGGCAGACTGAATGCGGTCATAAGAGGAGTGAAACCGTGTCCGGCCCTGGCGTTAACATCGGCGCCCTTGGTGATGAGGAACTCCGCTACTTCAGGTGAGTCCGCTAGGCCAGCCCAATGCAAGGGTGTCCAGCCGCCTTCGTCCTTGGTGTTTACACCTGCGCCGCCCTCGATGACCGATTTCACTAGACTCAGATCTCCTTTGCACGCTGCCAGATAAACGGTGTCAGCGTAATTAGCCGTCGCCAGCAGCAGGTAGAGTCTGTCTTTGTCAGCGTGACAAGCTGCCCAGTGGAGCGGCAAGAAGCCACCTTCATCCGCAATGTTAGGGTTAGCTCCTCTGGCAATGAGTAGTCTTATTGTTTTGGGAGGGCAGTATCGGGCAGCCAGACACAACGGTGTCATACCGCGCTTCCCGATAGCATTGATGTCAGCGCCCTTTTCCAGCAGTAGTTCGATCATATCCAGGCGATTCTTGTCTACCGCACCGTGCAGTGCCGTATATGGTCCTGCGTTGACATCGCCACCCTTGGCGATCAACAGCTTAATCATCTCAACGCTACTGGAATAAGGTGCCTCCTGCAAAGCCGTCCAGCCACTACCATCATCGATATTCGCTCCGTGAGCAATCAGGTATTCAGCTATGGCCGTATTGTTTTCATCAACTGCCTGAGACAATGGAGGCCATTTTCCTGCATTGACATCGGCGCCTGCTTCGACAAGTAGCTTGAC
>CAYSLN010000017.1:0-16475 GCA_964431825.1 uncultured Pirellulales bacterium
ATACACCCAGAGGCTCAAAGAACTACAAGTCAATTATTCACTGGTTGAATATGCAAAAAACCACGCACAACAAACAGAGGTAGTAGCTGCTATCGAGCAAATCGAGCAACAGTTACAACAACTTGAAGTGGAAGTAGCGAAAAATGACACATTGTTGAGCAAGCTGGGCGAGGAGAGAACGCAAGCCGAGCACAACCTAAGTCGAACCGATAACGCCTTGCTTTCTGCTCAGAGCAAGATCGAACAGCAGCTTCAACGAATTGATTTTTTGCAGGCGAGAACTAAAGAATTACAGCAAAGCAAGGATAATTCACACCAGCGAATTGAAAAGCTGCAGGAACAAAAGAATCTCTTTGAGCAAAGCCTGTCCCAATACAATCGGGAGCTGGTAAACTGCCAGGAGCTGCTCAAGGATAAAAGCCAAGCCGTCGAGGAGACTCAAAAAGCTATCCAGCAAATAATATCAGAATCCACTTCGACCGAAGCGGATTTGGAAGACGACAAGTCCGGCATCATCGATATTGTCAGAAGAACAGCACAGCTTCACAACGAAATCCAGAGTATTTCGGTTTATCGCAAGAACTTATCCAGCCAAAAAAGTCGTCTTGCGAGCCGGGCGGAAAACGCCCACGATGAACTTGAAAGGCTGCTTACTGAAAAGGCTCAACACAATGCTCGCCTCGGTGATATTGAAAAAGTGCTGGGTGAACTACACCAAAGCTTGGAATCCAAACGCAAAAATACAGAAGAAATCGACGATTCTTTAACAAGGGACGGTCAGCGATTAGCCCACAGCAAGGAAGCTCGCAGTGCACTTAGCAGCGAGTTGGCGATATTGACAGATATGGAAAGCCGCCTAGAAGGGCTTAAGACAGCTGTTAAAAGTATCTTGCAGAGTCAGTCGGTCGAAAACAATAAGTTGGACTACGTCGAAGGAATACTGGCAGACATTATTGAGTCCGATGTAGAACACGCAAATGCCATTGAGGCTGCCCTTGAAGGCAAAACCGATGCCCTGGTAATTAACAGCTCTGACAGGCTTTTGGCCGATACAGAAACAATTGGAAAACTTGACAGCAGAGCCAACTTCATATGTCTCGATAAAATAGAGCCATTCGTGGACAGGAAAGACTTTTCAAAAACACCATGTGTCAAGGGCAGGCTTGCCCAGTTCGTGAGAACCAAAAGCAAATACTCACCATTAATTTGGAAGCTGCTTGGCAAAACGATAGTCGTCGATTCGATAGATACGGCAGTTAAACTGACCGAAAATGCAACAGACGGGTATCGCTTTGTCACATTAAAGGGTGAGTTAATAAGCGATAGAGGAACAATTAGTCTTGGACCTCTGGGTAAAGCAACAGGTTTGATATCACGTAAAAGTCGGCTACGTCAATTACAGGAAACTATCGCCAATATCACATCTGAAATCACGACGATCGAAGAGCAAATTGAGCAAAACAACCGGACAAAGGAACATCTGGTTAAATTGTGTAAGGACCTTCGGACTGCTGTTTATGAGGCAAACACAGAAAAAACTCAGATAAGTTCAAAGCTTACCGTTTACGAGCAAAATATAAAGCGGCTTAGAGAAGAGGAGCCCCTGATAACCAGCGAAATCGACCTGCTGGAAGCCCAAATTGCCCAGTCGGTGCAGAAAGAATACGATTCGAAACAGAAATTGCAGGAGCTGGAGGCAGTAAACAAGCAAAGGTCCGCACGCATTGAAGAGCTGGAGACAAGATACGCTGAACAAAAAGCACAACAACAATCACAGATGGACCTGCTTACGGATTTGAAGGTTGTTCTTGGGCAAACCACTGAACAGAGCAAGGCATTGAAGCAGGCAATCGCGAGTCTCGAAAATCAAATGCAGGCAAACCAAACGGTTACTGTTACAGCACAAAGAGAAATACAAAACTGCGCCAACCAGTTGGCGGACGCTGCGAGGGATATTCTTAACTCCGAGACTATGGTATCAGAGCTGTTTGCAGAGAAAGAAAAGAACCAGAAAAACAGTAAAATACTGTATGAAGAAATAGAAAAGCTACTCAAAGAACAAAAGCGGACAGAACAACTTGTGCGGGCCGGGCTCGCCGAGAAAAATCAGATAGAGCAAAAAACCAATGAGCACAAAATAAAATTGAGCCAATTAGAGGTAAAGCAACAAGACCTGATTGAGGGGGTCCAGGACCAATTACAGATTGATTTGGCCCAAGCCTACAAGAACTACAAGGACCAGGAGGTTGACTGGGAGAAGGTAAAAGAGGAAATTGTTGAACTTCGAGGCAAGATTGAGCGGCTCGGCAATGTAAACGTCGACGCAATAGATGAGCAGGGAAGCCTTGAAGAAAGACACAACTTTTTAAGCAACCAAGTTGAAGACCTCAACACAAGCCGTGCCCAGCTGCATCAGTTGATAAACAGGCTTAACAAAAAAAGTAGGGAGAAATTTCGTGTAACCTTCGAGGAAATCAAGGGTCATTTCCAGCAGATTTTCCGCAAGCTCTTCGGAGGAGGCAAAGCTGATATAGTGCTCGAAGATTCTGAAGACATCCTAGATGCCGGGATTGAAGTGATAGCTCGACCGCCCGGAAAAGAAACAAGAAGCATATCTCTGCTAAGTGGCGGCGAAAAGTCGATGACAGCAATCGCTCTGCTATTTGCCGTTTTCAAGGCCAAGCCGTCACCATTCTGCTTCCTCGATGAAATTGACGCCGCGCTGGATGAGGCAAATAACGAGCGTTTCAATCGGCTGCTGAGGGAATTCCTGACGGATTCGCAGTTTATAATAATTACTCACGCCAAACGCACCATGAGCGTTGCGGACGTCCTGGTCGGGATAACGATGCAGACCCAGGGTATAAGCAAGAAGATAAGCGTCCGATTCAGCGAGTATGACGAGGAGCCCGCCGCAGCGTAGCAGGCCCTGTAAAAAATATCCTGTTAACATCTCACACAAAGAGCTATAGTACCGTTCTACACGACTGTAGATAATCAAGAGCTTGTTAGGAATTTTGCTTTTAATGACGGAAAAACTTGACAAACATATACTAAAAAATGGCATGGTGATACTCGGTGAGCCGATGAATGCGGTAGAATCGGTGGCCTTTGGTTTTATACTGCCGGCTGGTGCCGCCTTGTTACCCGAGGGTTGTTGTGGAGCTGGAAACGTCATCGCGGACTGGATTTTCAGAGGCGCTGGTGACAAAGACAGCAGGCAGCTCAGTGATGCCCTCGATGGCCTGGGCCTGCACCGCTCCAGTTCAGTCGGCAGCTCCCATATAACCATTGGAGCAGCCCTGGAAGCCAGCAATTTAGCCCAAGGGCTGGCCCTGCACGCTGACATCATCAATAGGCCTAAACTGACAGAAGACCAATTCGAATTAGCAAGGCAGCTGGCAATTGATGGAGTCTATGCCCTGGAAGACGACCCCCGGCAAAAGGTTATGCTTAAACTGCGAGAACAGTTCTACCCATCTCCTCTGGGACGCAATACCGCAGGAAACATTGAGGAATTAACAGCTCTAACCGCAAAGAAAACCAGAGACATCATAACGAGCAATTTCAATCTTTCTCAGACGATTTTTACAGTTGCGGGCAAATACGACTTCGATTCCGTCTGTCGGCAAATGAAGAACCTGTTCGAAAAAGACCCCAAAAAGCCGCTCGAGCCGGTCAAAGTTGGCGCCGGAGCCAGCAAATATACACATGTAAATAGCGATAGCGTGCAGGTACATATCGGGCTGATGACAGAAACAGTTAAACCGGACGATGAAAACTACTACAACGCCAGAGTGGCGGTATCGGTTCTCTCGGGAGGGATGAGCGCCAGACTATTCACAGAGGTCAGAGAAAAACGTGGCCTTTGCTACGCGATTGGGGCACGATACCACGGCCTTAAAGACGCGGCGGGCATTATGTGCTACGCAGGCACAACACCGGAAAAGGCTCAGGAAACACTCGAGGTGATAATCCAGCAGTTCAATCAGCTTGGCGACGGGATAAGCGAAGAAGAAATCGAGAGAGCCAAAATCGGATTAAAAAGCTCGCTGATACTGCAAAGTGAATCATCCAGCAGCCGTGCTGGCGCAATCGGAAGCGACTATTACATATTAAGCAGAGTTCGAAGCCTGGAAGAAATTAAGAACAAAATCGAGGCAACCAGCGTCGATTCGGTTTTAGGCTTCTTGCGAAACAATAAGTTCCGGAACTTTACAGTCGTGACGATTGGACCCAAAGAAGTAACGGTTAAGTAGGACAGGGCATGGAATATAAGAAAAATACATTGGCGAACGGGTTGGATTTAATCGGCGAAGTCAACAAATCTGCCAAATCAGCAGCAGTTGGTTTTTTCGTCAAAACCGGCTCCAGAGATGAGACTGAACAGATAAACGGCGTGTCACACTTCTTGGAACACATGGTATTCAAAGGCACTGAAAAGCTAAGCGCAATTGAAGTCAACGAGGCATTCGACAGAACCGGAGCACAGTTCAACGCCTTCACAAGCGAAGAAGTTACCGTCTTTTATGCTGCAGTTCTTCCGGAGTATTTACTTGAGGTAACAAAACTCTGGATAGATCTTATGAGGCCGATCCTCAGGGGCGAAGATTTCACTATTGAAAAAAACGTAATCAAAGAAGAAATTGCGATGTATAAAGATCTGCCGAGCTTCGACGTTATGGACAGATGCAGAAGCCTCCATTTCGAGGCACATCCCTGCGGCAAGAGCGTTCTGGGCAGTGTAGAAAGCATCGACGGCCTGACAGCCGAGCAGATGAAGGACTATTTTGTCACGCGCTACGCACCGAATAATATGGTATTAGCCTGTGCCGGCAACTTCGACTGGGACCAAATCTGTTCGCTTGTGGAAGCACCCTGCAGCAGGTGGCAAAAACAGCCTGTCCATAGAAAGCTGGAACATTTTGGTGGGAGCAAGAAGAAGCAGAGACTCGAGAAGCCAAACCTGCAATGCGAGCATCTTTGCCTGATGAGTGCAGGCGTGTCCGCTCAGGACCCCAAAAGGTTTAGCGCATTCCTACTGGCAACTATCATCGGGGATAACGTAGGCTCTCGGTTCTACTGGGAATTAGTTGACAAAGCACTGGCGGAAACGGCAGTAATGCAATTCGGCGCTATGGATGGAACGGGCCTGCTTTTTAGCTACATCCGCTGCAGCAGCGAGAATACTCCAAAAGTGCTCGATACCGTCACCGGTATTTTCGACAGTCTCTACAAAGATGGCATAACCAAAGATGAATTAACAAAAGCGAAAAACAAAATACTTAGCGCTTTGGTCATTAAAAACGAGTTGCCGATGGGTCGGCTCGTTGACCTAGGTTTTAACTGGATATATCTGAAACAGTACCGCACTGTGGAAGATGATATTAGCGATGTAAGAACCGTTACCGTCGACGATGTAAATTCTCTAATAACGCAGCTTAAACCGGGTGATTTCACCCAGTTTTCAATAGGTCCCGCAAAGTCAGCTTAATATTCATCTGGCACTTTATCCTTGACTAATCCCATAATCCTGTCATACTATATCCTTGTCACAGGAGGGGCAGGGTGATGAGTAACATTGTTATTGAGGAACACAGCAATGCTGATGCCCTGTGCAGAGGAGGCACGATATCTCCATACAATGGGCAAACCGGCCAGGAATAAAACATACAAAAACCTAAGCTCTGCAGGGAGAAAACTTTATAATCTCAAAAAGAAAGGAATCACCCCTTGAAGGATATGAGTCGACACCCTATGCAGGAAAAACTAACGCCCGTCGAAGGCACATCGACACATGCTGCAGATGCAGGACAAAGATGGGGCGAAATACCGAAGTTTGACCTGGCGAACGATATCATGGCCGAGCATCGAAAAATCACTGCAACAAGAAGAAAAGCTCCCGGCAAAGAAACCGAACCCTCGAACATAGACAAGGAACTCGAACCAGTCGGCCATGCAACCGAGCAGCTAATCCAACCCCTGCCGGAACAGCAAATCATCGCAGAGATTGTAGCAAGAGACCTTAGGAAACTTTGCCGGATGTAATGATTCTCCGGCTTTTACACCAGCAAAATTCTGTTTGCAATTCTGGCGCACAGACTATAGATTATCAAAAGAATTACTCGGAGAGGTGGCCGAGTGGCTTAAGGCAACGGTTTGCTAAACCGTCGTAGGGGTATAAACCCCTACCGCGGGTTCGAATCCCGCCCTCTCCGTTGAATACCGGCTAAATGACCTTTTAAAACATGCGCCTGTAGCTTAATGGATAGAGCATCGGTCTACGGAACCGAAGGTTAGAGGTTCGAGTCCTCTCAGGCGCGGTTTCAAGCTATTGGAGAGGAAAAACAAAGATTGATACCTTTTACAGAAATCCCTCCAGAGTAGTCAGCAAACCGACAGCAGGGGGGCAGCTGCTGGTCTCCACCTTGTTGTCACACATAAACCCTCAATGAGAGTGTTGGGACTCGAACCCAAGACCTACGGCTTAAAAGGCCGTTGCTCTACCAACTGAGCTACACTCCCGTTAAACGTTAACTGCCCGTAATATAGCAAGCCACTAAACACCATGTCAACCTTTTTGGCAAACAAAAGAAAACACACATTGAATAATAGACATATTAAGTACAGTGAGTATCAAGGCACAGTACCATAAAAAAAGACCGCTTTGAAAAGCGGTCTTTTCATTCAAAGTAAACTGCTCATCTGCTCTTTTTACGGCTCACCGTTGCCACCCGGGCCATGGTTACCACTGTCGTGCGGCTCATCGAGACCCTCCCTTGGATGCGCTTTATCATAGACCTCTTTTAGCTTCCTTGTTGTAAGGTGTGTGTAAACCTGCGTCGTTGATAGCGACTGGTGGCCAAGCAATTCCTGAACACTCCTTAAATCCGCACCGTTGTTTAACATATGCGTCGCAAAGCTGTGACGCAGGGTGTGTGGACTTATTGACGAGTCCAGTCCGGACATTTTGAGATATTTGTCCATCTTACGGCGGACGCTGCGGGTACTAAGTCGCCGGCCGTGCTTGTTCACAAATAAAACCTTCGAGTCAAAATTACTGTTGCTCTGGGCTCGTTTATTCCTGAACTCCATATAGTGCTGAATGACCTGCAATGCAGATGAACTGATGGGTGCAATTCTTTCCTTCTTGCCTTTACCCCTGACATGTACGACCTCACCCAGAAAGTCTATATCATCCATATTCAATGCCACAAGTTCGCTGACTCGGATACCGGTGCTGTAAAGAGTCTCCAGAATAGCCCTGTCTCTTGCACCAAGCCAATTATCCATCGGCGGTGTCTCGAGCAATTCTTTCACCTCTTCATACTCAAGAAACCTCGGTAGCTTCTTATCCTGCTTGGGCGTCCTCACTGCTGTAACTGGATTCGAGCTGAGCCGGTTTCTTTTGACAAGGAACTTATAAAAACTCCGCAGGGTTGCCAGCTTTCTGGCTATTGTCGCTTTGGAATATTGCTTCTCATTCAGTAGAGCCAGATACCCTCTGATGGAATCCGTCTCCACAGAGAGAAGCAACTGGTCAACCTGGAGCTCGGTCTGTGTTGCCAGAGCCGTACCATGGCTGTCATGCTGCTGACCAGACATGCCCGGATCGGTATCCGAGGCGCTGCCGTTAGAAGCACTAATTAGAAACTCGCCGAACTGGCCTAGATCGGCACCATAACACTTGGCGGTATGTTCGGAAAATCGTTTTTCAAATTTCAAATAATTTAGAAACTCTTGAGCTACTGCGCTGTCTTTTTCCATGATATGCCTACCTATTTAATTTTGCAGGATTATTTGTTACTCTCTTGGTTGAAAGCCGAAGCCTCACATTAAATACAAATTATTTCTAAAATCCCTTTCGGGTTTATTTCTTTCTGCTAATTTAGCTGAACTTGTGTATCTGCATTCTCACACAAGAGTTTATCTGCCCGGCCAATAAGCGTCTGTGTCAGTTTGAAACTCAGTACCGCTGCATCAAACCAATCGAAATCCGTCCGCTTATCCTTTGCCTGTTCAATCAGAGCATCCAGAAGTTCATCTTCGTGCCCGTCTTCATAACGAAATATAAACTTCTCTGTTCCCTTGTTTAAGACCAATTGTCGCTGTATTCTCTTCACTACTGCAGACACTGCTGACCACCTTTATCGGAACCGTTTACAAAAAACAGCTTCTTACAAGCCCAAACTCCAAATCCTTGTAGCAAATAGACCGAAGTCCACGCTTTAAGAAGCGCTACAACGCTTTTATCGGCCAATGAGAGTCCCGTCTTTACAAATTGAAGACTAATATTGGTAGATTAGGAAAATTTTTAAACAAATCCCTTACAGAATTGTCATTTTGAGTATATAGGCCAAAGTCCTAAAAAGACATTTTTCTTCGCCTCACTCAGGATAAGGCCTTGAAGAAGGTTATTCCCCCTTTTTCCTCGGAACTAACAACCCCTTGCTGTTGAAAGTGACTGATATACTTTAATGCCTCATTTTTGTGCATACCCAGGCCTGAGCATATATCATTTAGTGAGCAAGGTCTGCGTTTCAGCATTGATAGCAGGGATGCCATTTTGCGTTGTTCTGCCCCATTTTCAAGGCCTTTACCGCTCCGTTGCGGTGAGAAATCGGCCACCACCTCGCATCCTTCCCCCAATTGGTTGGCTATATCCCGAAGTTTTTCACTGTCCGGTCTTCTGGCACTCGTATCGGCTGTAGGACGCACAGCAGTATTAAGTTGTACCTTATCTGGACGAATCCGTTCTATGGCATCCTTGATTTTGGCGATTTGTTCGGGATTTGTATTTAATCCATCGACCAAAAATACCTCAAGCCATATCTGGCCGGAAAATTCCTTTCTAAAAGCACATAAGCCCGAAACCAGCTTTCCAAGGTCAATATCTTCATGTGGACGGTTTACCTTCTGGAAGCCTTGCTCGTCCCCGGCATCAAGTGAAGGCAGCACTACATCAGCCTTTGCGCACTCTCGGCGTACATCCGGCCTATACAACAGGGTCCCATTGGTCAGCAGAGCTATAGGAATATCCGTTATTCCCCTTATACCATCTATAAGTTCGCCCAACTGTGAATTCAACGTGGGTTCACCTGAACCACCAATAGTGATAAAATCCGCCTGGATTCCTTCAGACAACCTTTCCCTTAGCTCAGCCAAAACCGCTTCAATATCAATAAAGTCCTTGCGTTCGGTACTCTTTTCAGTGGTTCGGCCAAGCTGACAATATATACAATCCAGTGTGCAGATCTTAAAGGGTACAATATCGACCCCCAGGCTAAGCCCCAGCCTCCGTGAAGGTACCGGTCCATATAAATATTTTTCTTCGTCAGACACTTTTGTTCTAAGCACGAATAATTTCAAATATCCGCTTGCAGACCTTCAATAGCTCTTCGAGCCAGCCTATCGGCATAATGCTGGCAGCATCAGATTTTGCTTTTTCCGGCTCGGTATGGACTTCTATGAAAAGCCCGTTCGCGCCGGCAGCAACAGCCGCTTTTGCCAGTATTGGGGCCATCTCTGGTCGGCCCGCGCTTGCATCGCCAAGGCCTCCCGGCTGTTGAGTGCTGTGCGTCGCATCGAAAACTACGGGAACACCAAGCTTCTTCATAGTCTCGACAGCCGTCATGTCGTTAACCAACTGATTATAGCCGAAAAACGTACCCCGCTCGGTAAGTATAATCCTGTCGTTGTCACAACCACGAATCTTTACGACAACATTTTTCATCTCACCAGGGGAAAGAAACTGGCCCTTCTTGACATTTACAGGCTTGCCCGTTTTCGCGCAGGCACAAAGCAAATCAGTTTGTCTACATAAAAAAGCAGGCACCTGCAGACAATCCACAACATCGCCGACCAAAGCAGCTTGAGCTGGCTCGTGAACATCAGTCATAACAGGTAGATTAGTCTCCTGACGAACCGCCGCCAGAATCTCCAGACCCTTCTTCAGACCTGGCCCACGAAAGCTCTTTAAGCTGGAGCGATTAGCCTTATCGAAACTGGCCTTGAAAATTACGCCCACGTTTGTCTTGGCACCAATATCGATAAGTCTGTTCGCAATATCTAAACAAGAGCTTTTACTCTCGATAACACAGGGCCCGGCCATTACAAACAAAGGCCCATCAAGACCAATCTCAACATCACTAATCTTGAAATTACCCTTACCCATATCTTCGTTCCGAAATCTGATGTGTAGTACTTCTCCGACAATATAAATTAAACACAAAACACATTGAATTCATCCAAGTGCTCTTATAATCCTTGTTCGTATCCCTGCTGGCTTTGCCCCTTCAGGAACAACACAATTGACAGCCTGCGGTATCACGCTAATACTCACAGGCAAAGCTGGCCCGGGGTCACCGTCAATTTCAGTTCTTATCCGGCCGGTTTCAGAACTCACAGTGATATTACTTCCCTGTCGATAAATAACATCGCCGCTGTCGGCATGCTGCTTCAAAACCGTCACCAAAGAATGTTTCACCAGATGAAGCCTGGACGCACATTTATAAACGCACACATCCAGCAACCCATCACCGTAATCGGCATGGTGCAATATCTGTAAACCTACCGCATACCTTGAAATATTTCCAACAAAAACTAAACCGGGGCCGTCAAAAATCTCCTCACCATCCACTTCTACCTTCATTGTGTCAAATTTGTAGTTCCAGAACGTTCTCCAAATTGGCCAGACGTAATCACAATAATCTATATGCCCGGTTCGACGCTCGCTGACGCGCTCGACTACCTGGCCGTCAAACCCAAAGCCCGCTATAGAAGTAAAACATCTGCCATTCGCACTCCCCAGATCCAAAGGCCGAATGTACCCAGCCTCAAACGTTCTTATTAAAGTTTTTAATTTTTCGTCAAAACCTAATTCACTGGCCAGCAGATTTTCGGTCCCGCACGGGACTATCAACAACCTTTTGTCGCTACCTTCCAGTCCATGTGCAATCTCTCTAACAGTACCGTCACCGCCCACAGCAATAACCATCGCACACTCGTAGTCCACCGCTGCATCAGTGGCTAACTCGCAGGCATGTTCCAGGCTGTCAGTCAGACTAAGCCTGACGTCAAAGCCCTTTTCGATAAGATATTGGTTAAACTGCCGGCTAGTAAATTTACTACTGCTGGCCCCGGATTTCGGATTCACAATATAGGCAATATAACCATCATCCAGCTTCATAATTGTCAACACGGGCCTTTGTTAAGAATACCTCTCGTTCTTTTTTGCCAAGCTGACGCAGCTTTTCCTCTATCAAAAGAGCATAGCTCTGCGTTATATGTGGTAAATTCGCCAGTCCTAAATCCCCCTGCACATCGGAGATTTTTTCTTCAGAAGGTCCCTCTATTTCCACAAAACCACCTAACAATGGCAACTCATCCAACGCAACAAGGCACTGTCCAACCTGCCAAAGTCGCCGTCTTTTCTCAAAAACCATTGCCTTCTTATATCCCAGTGCTGAAAGCAGCTCCTCGGTCGAATCAGCGCCTTTGAGTTCAATATCTATCTCCTGCCTTTTTTTGAGATTACTTTTCTCTTTTGCACCTTTATAAGTTAGAAAAAATCTTTCGCCGTTGTCGACCTGCTCTCGCCTTAGCCGAAGACACCTGTCGCCTTTCGTTAAGGTTCTGTCTGTATCATCAAAATAGTAATCCGTCTGCAACTGCTGGGCTAAAAACTCGGCGCCGCGCTCAACTAACCCACGCTCTATTTCCTCCAGCGAATCAACCTTTAGTTTTGCTTCAATTTCCACACTCATCTATACACTACAAATATTATCAGGTGATTATGCTTACTATTCTTGGTTTTCTCACAATAACCTTCTTGGCTGGTTTGCCGGCCATGGCAGCCTGTACTTTCTCATTCGCCAGCGCCTCTGTCTCTATTTGTTTCTCGTCCGTATCCGCGGCAACGACTATCCTGTCCTTTATCTTGCCGTTGACCTGTATAGCCAGCTCAACTTCCTTTTCCTTGACAAGTTCCTTGTCATATTCAGGCCAGGGCTCATAAGTCAGACTGTCGGTGTGACCTAACCTCTGCCAGAGCTCCTCAGCAATATGTGGCGCTAACGGTGCGAGAATCAGAACAAATTTCTCAACAACCGTTTTGGCCCTCACCGCCTGTTTACTAAGATGATTTATAAAAATCATCATCTGGCTAATCGCAGTATTAAAATCGAAACCCTCGATATCATCACCGACTTTTTTTATTGTTTGATTCAGCAATCTGAGTGTCACCTCATCTGCCTGAGCTTCTTTCACCGCCTCGTTAAGCTCACCTGTATTTTCATCAACAATCATCCGCCATGCTTTCTGCAGGAACCGGTGTACTCCTTCTACTCCATGTGTGTTCCAGGGCTTGATTGCCTCCAGGGGCCCCATAAACATCTCATAAAGTCGCATCGAATCAGCACCATACTCAGCAATAACCTTATCAGGATTGACCACGTTACCCCTGGACTTGCTCATCTTCTGGCCGTCCTCGCCTAATATCATCCCCTGATTAACAAGCTTCTTAAACGGCTCCTTTGTACTGACATAGCCTAAGTCATAGAGAAGTTTGTGCCAGAATCGTGAATACAAAAGATGCAATACGGCGTGTTCAGCTCCACCTATATACAAATCGACTCCATTGTTACCCATCCAGTATTTTTCCTTCTCCGGGTCCCAGCCTTTTTCGTTATTGTCCGGGTCAATGTATCGCAGATAATACCAACAACTACCAGCCCACTGTGGCATTGTATTAGTTTCCCGCCGGGCCTTTGAACCATCAGGCATAGTAACATCTACCCAACCTTCAACACTGGCTAATGGTGGCTCGCCTGTGCCGGTTGGTTCGTAGCTCTTAACCTCAGGCAATTCCAGTGGAAGTTCCTGCTCCGAAAGCCCGATTACCCGGCCGCCCTGAGTATGCAGAATCGGAAATGGCTCACCCCAGTAACGCTGTCTGCTAAAAAGCCAGTCACGTAGTTTGTAATTGACAGCCTTTCTACCAAGGTCCTTTTGCTCAAGCCACTTTGTGATTTTCTCTTTGAATTCAGTGGTCGACAAACCATCGAATTGCCCGCTGTTAATCGCTTTACCGTCACCTATAAAGCAAAGCTCTCCTTTTTTTACAAGCTCTGCTTGTTCTTTATCTCCCGGCTCAACAACAGGGATAATTGGAATGCTGAATTTTTTGGCGAATTCGAAATCTCTCTCGTCATGGGCCGGCACCGCCATAATCGCACCGGTCCCATAGCTAATCAGAACATAATCGCTTATCCAGATAGGTATTTTTTCATCATTGACCGGATTTACCGCATAAGCACCCGTAAAAACACCGGTTTTTCCCTTGGCCAAATCGGTCCGGTCGAGGTCGCTCTTCCGTGCAGCATCTTCACGATATCTCTCTACCTCTTGTTTTTTCTCATCGGTCGTAATCAAATCAACAAGGCCGTGTTCAGGTGCCATCACCATATACGTAGCGCCGAACAGAGTATCAGGCCGTGTTGTAAAGACTCGAATTGTTTCGTCGAAGCCGTCAACCTTAAAATCAACATCAGCTCCGATACTTTTTCCTATCCAGTCAACCTGCAGTTTCTTTATTGACTCCGGCCATTCCACCTCTGTTAGGTCTTCGAGCAGCCGCTCGGCATATTTAGTAATCCTCAGCATCCATTGCCGCATCGGCTTTCGTATTACAGGATGTCCACCTCGCTCACTAACACCACCAACTACCTCTTCATTTGCCAGCACAGTACCTAAGGCAGGGCACCAGTTAACAGGAACCTCAGCCTCATAAGCCAAGCGATGTTCGTCTATATAATTTTGCTTCTCTTCCTCGCTTAGACCCTCCGGAATTGGCAACTGCTCAATCGTCTTGGCCTTTTGTTCATGCTCATCAAAGTAACTGTTGAAGAATTTAAGAAATATCCATTGCGTCCACTTGTAATAATTGGCATCGGTAGTGTTAACTTCCCTGTCCCAGTCATAACTAAAACCGAATGACTTTATCTGCCTGCGAATATTATCCACATTCTTTTGTGTCGTTGCCTTAGGAGCGGTTCCGGTCTGGACGGCATATTGTTCAGCCGGCAAACCAAATGCATCCCAGCCCATGGGGTGCAGAACATTGAAGCCTCTCATCCGTTTATAACGTGCAACTATATCGCTCGCTGTATAACCTTCCGGGTGGCCGACATGCAGACCTTGGCCACTGGGATAGGGGAACATATCAAGCACATAATACTTGGCCCTGGAACCATCACAGTCTTTTGCCTTAAATGTCTTGTGTTCTTCCCAAAACCGTTGCCATTTCTTCTCAATTTCACCAAAACTATAAACTTCTCTCGTGGAACACATGTATCTTCACTACTCCTTATCAGCTATAAATCTCTGCTACACAATAAAATAAAAGTCTGAGAAAATCCACTAAAATTCATACTTAGTGGACAACAGGAAATTTAGAACTCAAGAAGTAGAAAAATGTTGGTGACGTGGTAGGGGGGCATCACCCATATTGACCGGAAGATTTATAGCTCCCACATTCCGTCCGGCCGCACCTGCAACACCCCGGTATCGCGATAAAAATTCAAGGTCGAAACGGCATAATTTACCAGTGCTTCCGTCGCGGCATTTCGAGCGTCAAACAACCCATTCTGGGCATCAAGCACACGGCGACTGCTTGCTCGACCATACTGGAGCAAAAGAAAAGTATTCTCAAGGCGTTTCTGGGCCAATTGCAGGCTATCTGACAGGACCTGGTAACGTTCCGCCGCTTCTCTAAGACCCCTGTAGGCCTGACGAACTTCTAACGTGACCATGTCTGTAGCCAATGCGTACTCTCGCTCTCGAAGGTTCAAAGTCACTAAAGCCTTGCGATAAATATTTTGCTCAGCCACCCGGTCGAGGGGCAAATCAAGTTCGAAACCAAGTCCATATTCTTCTCTCAACCATCCTAAAGTGCCGCGATTAGCTCGTCTGCTTGTTATAGCACTGGCAGAACCAACTAAATTCAAGTCGGCACGAAGACCGTCCGTAGCAACAAAAACCTTACGCTGAGCATCGATAATAGCATCGGCACTGTTAGCAAGGTCCAGACGCCGACAGAGAGCAGCTTCTATGACCTGGTCTTGAGAAAAATCAGGAATAGTCTTTATCGCGGGCCTTAAAGCCTCCATCTCAATCTCATCTAACTGGAATTCCGTCGTAGCGGGTAAGCCCAGAGTTATTTTGAATTCGTCGAGTGCCTGCTTGTATTCTTTTTCCGACTGAATATAAAGGTCCCGGGCGTTGAGTGTGTCTTGACGGATTCTCTCCAGTTCAAGCATGGGCACACGCCCTGCGTTAGCTAATTTCTCAACGCGTTCAGTCAACCAGGTCAAGGTGTCATAATTGCTCTTCGCATTTCCAACACCGTCAAAGAGCTGTAGAACCCGATAGTATTCACTGATTACCGAAACCACAAACATTTGACGGAACCGATTAAACGAGCGTACCTGATATACTACATCTCGCTCGGCCTGGGTGAGATTTTCCAGAACCACTCTCCGGTCGCTCCCGCGAAGCAAAGGTTGAGTAACAGTCGCGCTTAAGATGGCAGCCAATCCTCCCCTCAGATTGCCGCTAAGCACGTTAGCGCAAGCAATGGTAAGTTCCGTGCTGATTCTCGTACCCCCGGCCAACAATCGGTTAAAGCCGACTTTAGCCTCCTTGCTAAACACCTCGTCATTGCGGTCGGCGCTGTATCCGACACTTTTACCACCGAAAAACTGGGTCTCAAATTCGTGCTGTGTCAGCCTTAAATCCAGAGCCTTGATATAAAGCGCTTCTCTCTGGCTCTGATATTCCCAATTATGCGCCGTGGCGAGTGCTACGGCTTGCGGCAGCGTCAGTACACCAAAGGCAGGCACGGACTTCTCGACCTGAACATCGACAGGCAACGGCTCGGTGTCACTTATCTTGTAATTGGCCTTGGAACCAAAATCTTCCTGCCATTTTTGGTCGATGATATTGTAAACTTCTTCGTCGGCTTCACTCTTATAGTTGTGCTCAGAGGTCTTGTAGAACGGAAACTTGGAGCATCCCACTAAGCTATGCACGACAATAACGCCGCATATAATCAAACACACTGATTTTTTGATGACACAATTGCAAATCATCTCTCTTGCACCCGTCTCCCGTGGTTCTTAAACTAAGCCGTGTCTTGTTAGTCGGCATTAGAGCGACTTCCGGCAGAGCTACAACGTCCTTACCCCCACTAACTCACCCGATACTAATTCCATACGTTCAGGAATTTTTATCACGATAGGTCGCCCCCACTGGGGAATATTCGGATTTCGCCACAATTGCCCGGGCAGAAGTTCCATCGTGGGACCAACGTACGTCACCACACATCTTGCTTTCTGTTCCCTTGGCCTGTTCTTAATAACCTCGACAGGCATCTTTTCTCGCACCAGGCCCAATTGGCTTTCGCTGATGTATGCAAC
>CAYSLN010000017.1:16575-19608 GCA_964431825.1 uncultured Pirellulales bacterium
TGTCTACCGATGGGTGATAGAGCTGACGCTGAGCAAATTCTTCCACCCTCTGATTGGCCAGCTCAAAATCTCGCTCGGATTGCTCAAGAACGTGCTGATTCTCTTCGACCTTCTTCGCCAAACTGTCGTATTGTACCTTAGCCTTCTGCAGTTCGTAAGGTGCAACAGCATTTTGTTCGAGCAAATCCTCGGTAATCTTCACCTCCATGGCCAGATCAGCCAGTACTATCTGGTCAGATGCTACCTGTGCTTTTAAACCTAATACCTGAAGTCTCGCTTGTTCCGCATCAACGAGAAATCTCCTCATCTCCGTGACCCGGCCAATCTCTCGATCAGCCTCCTCTGCCAGCAGAGCCTCCTGCGTGGGCACCAACTGAGCCGTCAGGTGTTCTATCTCCGCTGTGACAGTCGCCAGTTGCGAGTTCAGTTCGGCCTCCAGCATTTGCTCATTCTCAAGCACGGTATCGATAACTGCCAATGTCTGCCCTTCTTCCACCTCTTCAAACAAATCAACATGTACGCTCTTCAACCTTCCTGTACACGTAGCGGCAACCTCACGCACCTGGCTACGAGCCATGCCTAAAACTTCGAAACGTTGGGAGCGATTATAGAATAGCACAACCACACATATCACTGTCCCCAACCACACTATTGCAGGTAGAAGATGATGGAGATGCGAACGACCCTCCTGATAAACTCTGGAGATTTCTTTTTTCATTTAAGCTAAACCTCCAGCAATTGCTCCTGCATCGTCAGGTTGATGTTCTCGATACCCTGGACTTTCTCCAGCTCGGATATCATCTGTTCGTTTCTCGTAGCATTTCGTATCATCAACTGGTACGCGTATTCAGCTGGCCCGCCAAAGCCGGTGTCCTGTACGGATATGAGAACGAAGTTACCACAGAAGCGTCTAAGTATAGTGGGTACTGGGTGACCAGGTCCAATAGGGCCCTTCAAGCTAAACCGCAAAAAACCGTTGTGAGGCTGATGTGTCCCGAATCCGGTAAGGTGCAGGTATATTACTATCAAACTCAGAATAACAGTGCCGACAATAGCCGTGGCATACCTTTGGGAACCGGTTGCCATCCCAACGACCAGCGAGCAGAAAATGAATGCTATGTCACGAGTGTCCTTGATTATATTGCGAAACCGTATAATCGCTAAAGCACCCATCAGTCCAACAGCTGTGATGATATTGTTCCCGATGACGGTCATAACCATTGCAATCACCACGGTAATTAGAATCAGCGATTGAACAAAGGACCTTGAGTAGGACAGGCCACTATGGGTGGCATAATATACCCAGGCCAGAACCTGCCCCAGAACAAAGGCCAACAGTAGCGATAAAAGCACACCCTGGGGCGTAAAAGTTCCACCCGCTAAAGGTGTATCTTCCAGTACTTGCCAAATCTTGTCCATGTCTTACCTGCTTAATTTGGGTCCACAGAATCCCAGTGACCAGGATTGTTTTATTGAGGTAGCATACTTTGATATTGAACCTCGTCGTAGGTCGAAATACTCGACCATTCGGTTTAACCACGCTGGGTAACAACCTGTGAACTTTATCTCCAGAATCACACCACCTAAAGTCAGGGAATGACGCTGCCATCCCCGGCCATTAAGCTTGACTTCTGGTTCAGAGGTGACATTAAAAGCAAGCTCTCGATCAAAGGTCACCCTCACCCTGTTTTCTGATTCGCTCTCATATGCCTGCCGCATGTAGCGAATTAATATCGCGGGTTTGGCATTAATGCTGTTCATATATAGCTGAAACTGGTTAAGGGCCTCCTTATCGCTGGTATATTCCTGTGTCGGTAGGGGCAACCCTGAAAGTAAAGTCACTATATCCTGATGCCTGACCGGAGCCCGGCTTTTAAGAATAACATTATTAATCCGACGCTTGATTTCGAAAAAGCTGGGATAATTCTGGTCATCACTATAACTACGGATCCGCAGTTTGTAGCGATTTTTCTGCCCAGTCATACTTTCCCGACAAAGCTGTAAATTGCCTGAGTCTAAATAGAGACTGACAATTGGATAGGAACCACCCGGCTGCAGTTTGCTGTAACGGTCCAAATCCAAATAGGGTTTTATAAACTGCGACATCGCCACGGCTTTTGACTCACTGATGTGGTACTTCATCTCGTAGCGATACCGAAAAGTACGGTCGACGAATCTACTTAGCTCTTTCGCTGCACTCCTGTTGCTTTTCCGACGATGGTACCCCGTCGGCTGAGCCGAAGTTTGCTCTGGTGATTTACCTTCAAACATATCAACCTTGCATTACCAAATCACTTTTTGTTAAAAAATTTCTAAACCTATTTATTCCAAGAGCTTGTGTTTACCCAACTTTATCGATATATATCTTTCCCCTTACATAGACGCCCAGAAACGAGCTTCTGTTGCATTAATTCTTGGTCTGTCCCCTTATAATGCAGTTCTCTAGTCTCACAACCTCACCTATTTTAACATATATACAGCAGTTAAGTCAATACTTTACTTGATTAGAAGCAGTAAGAACGCTATCTCTCATACACTCAACCACCTTGGTACGATGTCAGCGATGACAGACAACAGTCAAGTCCTATAATAGCTAAAAATTAAAACGCGATATATCTGTCTTTTTCCATTGGGGACTCTACGGGTTGCAGCTGCCGGGTGAAGGTACAGCCGCATTCCAGTTGTCCGGGTCATTGCCGTAAAGGTCCGGGTTCGTGCGAGAAAGAGAACTGCCGCCACCGTCGGCACCGCCCGGCCAGAGGTCCACGCCACCAGGACAATCCTGAGGATGTGAACCATCACTGTAACCAACACGGTCAACACGGATATAATAACGAGTGCCATCCAACTCATCACCGGGCTTGCTAATCTCCACTTTCTCACTATCATTCGCAAGCCAGCCATCGTAAGGACCATAAATTATAGCAGCAGAAACGCCTGGATAACGCCAGGAGAAGGCATTGGGGTCATTCACCACCAATATATATCCACCGGCTGGTATAGTAACCTCGTTGGGACTTACCGGGAAGGTAA
>CAYSLN010000018.1:0-19552 GCA_964431825.1 uncultured Pirellulales bacterium
AGAATAATAAGAAGGTGAAAGAATCTGAATTATGGCCATCGAAGAGATAAATCTTAAAGAGGCGGTATTGTGGGAGGGGGCAGACGGCAAGAAGGTTCAATGTAAGCTATGTGCGCATCGTTGTGAAATCGGTGAAGGCAAGGTCGGTCAGTGCTGTGTTCGGAAGAACATAGACGGGGTTCTGTATTCACTGACTTATGATAAGGTATGCTCGGCTAATCCCGACCCTATCGAGAAGAAGCCGTTGTTTCATTTTCAGCCCGGCTCGCGGAGTTTCTCGATAGCTACGATGGGTTGTAATTTTCGCTGCGAGTTCTGCCAGAACTGGCAGATAAGTCAGGCTGCCATTGAGAGCGGGCGAATTGATGGGGAGCCAATAACGCCGGAGCAGATTGTCGAAGCGGCTGTTCGCGGCGGGTGCAAGAGCATTGCTTATACATATACTGAGCCGACGGTCTTTATGGAACTGTGTAATGATTGTGGTCGTTTGGCGAAGGAACGTGGTTTGACGAATGTCTTTGTCAGTAACGGCTATATGACACGAGAGGCAATAGACTTTGCAGGCGATTGGCTCAACGGGATAAACGTTGATTTGAAGGCGTTTAGCAATGGCTATTACAGGCGGATGTGTAAGGGGAGATTGCAGCCGGTGCTCGATACGATTAGCTATATCGCGAACGAGACGGATATCTGGCTTGAGATTACAACATTACTGGTGCCAGGGGAAAACGATTCCAGCGATGAGTTGAAAAAGCTCGCTGAATTTATCGTTACCAAGGCTGGCGTTGATGTGCCCTGGCATATCAGCAGATTTCATCCACAATATAAATATTTGGATTCGGTTCCCACGTCTCTTGGCAGTCTGGAGCGGGCTTTCGAGATAGGTAAGGCGGCGGGACTGCATTATGTTTACCTCGGCAACGTGCCGGGAGCAAAGTTCGAGAGCACTTTTTGTCATAACTGCGGGCGAATGTTGATTGAGCGTATAGGCTACAGGATAGCTACCAATAGTATAGAAGATTCAAAATGTCCCGATTGCAAGACAGAAATCGCGGGCTTTGATTTGTGATATTACATTCCTCTGCGCGGGCCTCGTCCATGGCCGTGGCGGCCTGGTCCCCTGTGACCATGTCGAAAGCGATGTGAGGGTTCGGGCATGGCAGCGGTGTCGAGTTCGATAATACCTCCTTCGATTGACAAGGCCTTACCTTTTACCAGAGCATCAGCGATTTTTTTGTGGGCGGAGTTAAGGATTCTGCCGAAGGTCTGGCGGGACACATTCATTTGCTCGGCAGCCTTTTCCTGATACAAGTCGTTCAGGTCGGCCAGGCGGATCGCTTCAAGCTCATCGACGGTTAAGGTGATATGCTGCAAGACCGATAGAGGGATGCCTCTCGGCTTATAGAATGTGGCATTTGGCAGTTGAGCCACGCGTCTGCAATGTCTCGGTCTTGGCATATCAGAAATCCACCTTTACTTTTTGTAGAATTAGTGGTCGCAGATATTTTGCCCACATTGTAATTGGCCTGCTAAGTATTGCGTGATCAACTCGGATGGGCTATTATCCGGCGCGCCAACAAGGACGTCAATGTTGTTTTGTTTGAATAACTGCTGGGCTCTTGTGCCCATTCCGCCAGCGATTATCAGTTCAACGGAGAGTTCTGAAAGCCATTGGGGTAAGATGCCCGGTTCGTGAGGTGGCGGTGTCACTACCTGCTGGCTTTTGATATCTTTGTTGTTTGTGTCGACATCAATAATGGCGAACTGTTCACAATGTCCGAAATGTGCCGAGAGTCTGCCATCTGTTACTGGAATAGCGATTTTCATTTCACTTTTACCTCCTTATCGGTTTGATTTTGTTCGTGGATTTGCAGCAGTGGCTTGAACGCAGATATGAGAGCTTGTGCTGTGGGACTTTGGCTGTTTGAATAGAGAAAAGGTTGTCCCGAGTCACAAGCGGAAACCATAGCAGTATCTATCGGGATGCTGCCTAAAAATGGCACATTAAAGTCTTTGGCCATTTGTTTGCCACCACCGGCTTTGAATATGTCTATTCTGTGTTGGCAATGAGGACATACTAAGCCGCTCATGTTTTCAATTACTCCGAGAACGGGTAGGTTCAGTTGTTTGCAAAACGTTATGCATTTTTTTACATCTACAACGGCAATCTGCTGAGGTGTGGTGACGATGACAGCACCATCAGCGTTGTTCAATAACTGAACTGCTGATAGTGGCTCATCGCCTGTTCCGGGCGGACAGTCAACAACCAGATAGTCCAGCTTGTCCCAGCAGACATCTGTCAAGAACTGTTTTATGAGAGTGTGTTTCATTGGACCACGCCATATAACAGCATTTGTTTCATCCTGTAACAGTAATCCAATGCTCATTATTTTGAGGTTATCTCCGTAGGGAATCGGTTTAATTTTTTCGTTCTCAGTCTGAATGGCTTTGTGTTCAAGGTTCAGCAGTTTAGGGATGCTCGGTCCGTGAATATCGATATCGAGCAGGCCAACTTTTTTGCTTTGCATGGAGAGCCAAACAGCCAGATTAACTGCGACAGTGCTTTTGCCGACGCCACCTTTGCCGCTTAAAACAAGGAACTTGTGTGCTATATTTTCCATTATTTTGTCTTCTCCGTATTTTTTGACAGTTTCAACATATTCAATACTGATTCCCATAAGGAGACTACCTGGTTTTTTAGGCCGTCACTTGAGTATTCCACAATGCTCTTTGCCTGAATCTGGGCTTTTGTTACTGCTGGGTCATAAGCGATGTTGCCGACCACCATCAGATTCCTTTTCAGGACTTCTGTCTCGATAGCTTTGGCGATATTAGTATTGATGTCGTACTTGTTAACGCAAACTGCTGTTGGAATCTTGAAATGTTCGGTTAAGTCAATCACTCTATGAAGGTCGTGTTGACCTGAGATTGTCGGCTCGGTAACGACCAATACCAAATCTGCTCCAGTTACAGAGGCAATAACCGGGCAGCCGATGCCAGGTGAGCCGTCAACTATAATGAGGTTCTTGTCCTGTTCGGTTGCGATTCGTTTTGCCTCTTTGCGAATCAAGCTGACGAGCTTGCCGCTGTTTTCCTCTGCCGGTCCGAGTTTGGCATGTACCATAGGCCCAAATCTCGTGTTCGATATAAACCACTGGCCGTTGATGGCATCTTTGAACTCAATTGCATCAGCCGGACAGAAATGAACGCACACACCACATCCTTCGCAGGCAATGGAATCAATAGCGTAGGTTCTTTCCGCCACATTGTTGGCTGGGCTGTTGGATACGACAGCGTCGAAATTGCAAACTTCTTTGCATTTGCCACAGCCGGTGCATTTTTCTGGAATAACAACAGCTAATTTGCCGCCGCTGAAATCTTGGGTTTGTTTTATATCCGGCTCTAATATCAGATGCAAATCCGCTGCGTCCACATCGCAGTCGGCCAGAACCCCATTCTTCGCAAGTGCAGCAAACGATGCGACAATGCTTGTTTTGCCTGTACCGCCTTTACCGCTAATAACTACTATTTCTTTCAACTTAGTGTTCCCTTTATACGGAATTCTTCTTTTTACCTTTTATAACATACAGACTGGCTAAATTGGGCTGTCGGCTTTTAAGTATCTGTTGTCCTTTTATTCCTAAAAAGTATTCGGTTTTAACAGAAAAGTACTCTGCGATTGTCCTTTCAATCTCTCTCAAGTCTATATGTTTAATCTTGCTGACGTAAGAAGCCGGATCATTGACTTTATCTTTGAAAAACTGGGATTGTGGATTGAGCAACATAGCAAGAAGTTTGCCGCTCGGTTTAAGGATACGAGCAGTTTGTGTGATTGCTTCTTTATATTTTCCAATAAACTGTAAAGAGGCGACATAAATGACAGCATCGAAACAGGAGTCTGCAAAATCCATGTTTTCTGCCGAGGCTACGATGGTTCTTATGCTGTCCGGTGCCTGGTCTAAGGCCTCGTTAGAAATATCCAAACCGGTAACGTTAAAGCCGTTTTCGGCTAAACCTGTTTCTATAATTGCAGGACCACAGCCAATACTTAAAACGTTTTTAGTGCCGTTTAATTCGCGCATAATATAGTCCAACTCGGTTTCAAAAACCTTCTTCCAAAATACCGCTTTGCAGGATTGCAAATACTTTTCCATGTCAGACAAACCTTATTTCAGCCGAAAAACTTTTCACGCCACCACAGGAAGTGTCCCCAGGGATTATCAAGCCTGTATTTAGCATCCTCAGGAGCACATGGCCAGGACCTGATTTCCTCCAACAACATCTCGCAAGGCTTATCTTCTGTTAAAAGTTCGTATGCACATTTGACAAGCACAAACTTTTTTTCTGCGTTGTTGTCATTTGGATTGTGGTCCGGGTGATACCTCAATGATGCCTGTCTGTATGCTTTTTTCAGTGCTTCCTTATTTGCACCTTCTTCAACGCCAAGTATTTTACTGGCGGCTTGGCGTGCCTGGAGGTCACGAGTTATTCTTAAGCCGAACTCATAGTCATCTTTTATCATCAAGCACCGCCTTTGCCGTCTTTATAGTCTTTATATATTCGTATAATTCCGAGAAATATTTCCTGTATTCACTTAATACATCGACAATTATCCGGCCCGATGAATATGCCTCAGCAATGCGCCTGTCGTCCGGAAGCTTGACGATTATATTTATGTCTTCAGCCTGACAATATTTTTCAACTTCATCATTGCCGATGTCACATCGATTGATAACGACGGCTAAGGGTAAATTCATCTGGCGGATAAGTTCCATGGCCAGCTTCAAATCATTTAGGCCAAATGGGGTCGGTTCGGTAACAAGCAAGACCAAATCCACACCTTTGACCGCCTCGACCACCGGGCAGGATGTCCCGGGGGGAACATCAAGTATTTTTAAGCAATTTTGTTTTATTTGCTTTTTCACTTCCTTTATGAGTGCCGGTGTTCGGACATTACCTATTTGCAATTGGCCGCTAACGAAGTCAATTTGGCCTGCCTTGCCAAACTTAATGTCACCAATCTTCAACGGTTTTGCTTTTATTGCGTCAGCAGGGCAGATGCGAAAGCAACCACCGCAGGAGTGGCAAAGCTGCTCGAAGGTCAGCACGTTTTCTTTTATGCAGATGATAGCACCGTACTGACAAATTTCACCGCATTTACCACACGCGGTACATTTTTCCAGGTCGACCTGCGGGACATCTATTGTAACCTCCCGGCTGCCGGTTATTTGCGGCTTTAAGAAGATATGGCCGTTCGGCTCCTCAACATCGCAATCAAGGTACTGAACTCTTCGAGACAAAAGGGAGGCTGTATAGGCAAGATTGGTAGCAACAGTTGTTTTTCCTGTGCCGCCTTTGCCGCTGGCAATAGCAATTTTCATATCGGATACTTCCATAAATACTGCGGCTACTTACCTTACTGTTGCCGTATAGCCCTTTAAAGTGTTTTGCGAATGTACTGACAGTAGAGGGCCCCAGCAGGATTGTGTGCTAAAACTCTATCTTTGGCAATAAGAGTCGTTGCCGGAGCCTTTGACAGCTTTGCGAAGATTGCATCGTGTCCAACACAAAGACCGCATAGGACATTAAGTTGTGTCCCTGCTTGATTGAGCAGTTTAGCTTGACCTGCGGGATTGCACATAACTTCTTGGCTTTCTGATGAAATCTGCGGCAAATCAAAATCCTTTTTGTTGATTCCGCAAACTTTACAGCACACTGATATCACTTCAAAATGCTTAGAAAAAATCTCGTCAATAATCTTTGCTTCGTTGCTTAACCCTATACAAAAGGCCAGCCCTATCTTTGAACAGCCAAGTTGTTTGGCAAACAGGATTGTCTCGCCTAAACGTGTCTTTTCACAATAGTATTTCGCTTCTATTGCTGAACCGGCCCTGTGCAATTCTGTTATATTATTGTCATCATATAGCTTCTTGTGATCACTTGTGCTTGGAAAACAGTCCTTGCCATCGCGGCATTTTTTCGCTTCACAAGATGCGCACCGCGGTTGAGGTCTGTTTGTCATTAGCTGCTCCTTTGACGAGTTAATTATTCATACCGAAATGCGGTTCTACGTTTGGGCCGGCTGCTTCGGTTAGTTTGCTGTTTTTAAAAAGGTCAACCGTTTCTTTGACTGTCCCAGTAGCGCCGGTATATAGTTTTACTCCCGCAGTGCTCAGGGTACGTTGTGCGTTTGGCCCGCAGTTGCCTGTCAGCACAGCTTCTGCGTCGGCATCTATCACGGCCTTTGCCGCGCTGATACCAGCCCCACCGGCAGCCGAGACACTTTCATTTTCAAGCACAGTGAAGTCCATTGTCTGTGTTTCGACAATAATGAAGTTGGCTGCTCTTCCGAACCGCGGGTCGACTTGTGAATCCAATGTTTTTCCGGTAGATGTAATTGCAATTTTCATAATCTATCCTTTCTATGACAGTGGACAAGTTCCGGTAGGGCAGGAATCGTTGCTTTTAGATGTCGAACTATTGCTGTGTCCTGCAGAAAATGTTGACAATAGTTTTTGCAAGTCAGGGCTTTTACACTGTTCGCAGATGTGTTTGCGATGTGTGCCGTTTTTTTCCAAAAATTCGGTTATATGCCCGCATTTTTTACATTTGTACTCAAACATAGGCATCTTTCAATCTCCTTGTCAAATCATTATCATGCGCTATCTGTCTTAGTGTCAGCTAAAGAACATACAATTTGCATTCCTTTTTCGATGCTTTGGGTTATATGACAGTTATCAGCTGCTTCCAAGATACCTTGCTTTTGTTCTTGGGATAGTTTTGCGGCGAAAAATATTTTTGCATCAATTCTTGCAGTGTGTGATGGTTTAGCCCCCGATGAGGTAGTACCTGATGAGCTGGTTTCTATGCGGCGGCTCAACTCAATTTTCATGTCGTCGTAAGGAATGCCTTGCTCTTTGCAGAACTTAACGACATAACCACCTATGCACATTCCTATCGATGCTTCAAAAAGCTGAGCGGGCCACATCCCGTCCCTTTTTTCATTGCCATCCTCACCCCGTCCGGTAGTAACGGTATATCCTTTACAGACAGCTGAAAAACGAAATCCACTTTCATACTTAACTAAGACTTCCATTTGTAATGTCCTCAACAATCAGAATTTTCCTGGTGATATACCAGTTTACCTCTTTTGTATCTGTACTCAATTATCGGCAATGTTTGGTCTTCTCAGGATAGGGAACGAGCGCATAGATGCTCTATGCTCACTCTCAGAGTTCATATCGAATTTTTACTCTTTGCTTTCTGCTTCGAGCTGCTCCATTCGCGTCTTGATTTCGTCAAGGGCATCCTGGAAATACTGGGCCTGTTGTTTCAGGCCGGCAAGCTCGTTCTCAGGTGTCGGTGCCTGAGCAAACTGTGCAGGATATGGTGCCGCGTAAGGGTAACCAGCGGTTCCCCAGGCGGGGTAGCCGTAGCCAGCCCTTGCCCAGCCGAAACCACGTCCAAATCCTCTGCCTCGACCACCACCTCGGCCCCAGCCCCAGTAACCTCGACCGCCAACCGGATTAATATAGCCTGGCACTTGATAGCCAGCACAGTATCCGGCAGCTCTACCTGTCATTGGCCCCATTCCAGCAGGACCTGTTCCATCTCCACGTGGCATAATAGTTCTCCTTTCTAAGAAAAAATTTAGTTTTTGTCTGTTTTTTGTATTGTCCTAAGTGTCACTTGTCCTCTGTGGCTTCTCAACCAGCTTCGATATAGTTGGAAATACTGTGAACACCTGCCAAAGATTTAAATTCCGCATGCCGATTTTTTAATGATAGATTTCGGGGTTTACTCCATTTTGAATAATTTTTTGGTGGTTGATAATTACACACTAAATCTAATCTGTCTATTGACTTGAGCCTGTCGTATATCAATTGCCATCCGCAGTCCTGCTCTCTGTCTACCTCGCATTTTCCGTTTTTTGCGCCACCACAAGGACCGTTTAGAAGTCCCTTTGAACAGAGAGTTAAAGGACAAAGTCCGCCTGTCATTTCCACAATACACTCTCCACATAGTGAGCAAAATTCTGTTATGAAGTTATCTGTAATCGTTTCTCCTCCAAAAATGGTATCACAACCAGGATGAACCAGGCCCCCATTAGTTGCATCTATTACAGTGTGAATTCCCTGGCCACAAGCGAGAACCAAAAACGAATCTGCTTTTTCGGTTTGCTTTTTGTGCCTTACGTTAAGTAAATCTTTTGCAAGAGAAAGTTTGCAGAGAGACTTGCCTGAGTCTGTGGCTCCATATCCTGAAACGTGTACATTTTTGCTTTCCAGAGACTCTTTCATCTCTTTACATTGTTGCTCTCCTCCGGATTTGCATTTTTCGGCACAATTTCCACATCCAACAATAAAGACTTTTTCTCCCTCTTTAATATTTTTAACTATTTCTTCTGATGATTTCTGTATTGTTGCGTGCATTGGGTTGGCCCTCTTTTTATTTATTTTTTATACTACCCTAAGTGTGATCCCCTTGGGGTTTTCCGTTCCACTCAGGGAGACAGTTTCTTTATGTTTTGTGATAACAAATGTTCTGTTTGTTGTCTATTGTCTTGTCATTTTCGTTCTACATTCCGGGCAGACATTTTGGCTACATGGATGGCCCACCATATGAGGGGCCTGATAGCCACATTTAGGGCATACGCAATTTCCGCCAGGCCCGGCAGCAAACGGTCCACCCATCCGGCCTCTTCCAAGACCTTTGCCTCTGCCCATGCCCCGGCCGGTACCACCTCCCGGTCCTGTTCCGTCTCCACGTGGCATAATAGTTCTCCTTTAAAAAAATCACAGTTTTAGTGTAAACCTCAAACAATATTATGGGCATATGCTCATAACTAATCAAGCAAAAAATTCCAAAAAAGAGAAATTTTTTTCGGCTTCCGTGTATCCTAACGGTTTAGAAAATCCGCAGAGGAGGACAGGAAGATACGTGCAATCGGCTGAATTTTGGCTAAAATAGGGGCAATTCGACCACAATGATGGTTTTTTGTGGGGTTTATTATGAAGATAGTTGCAGACGCGAATATTCCGTTTGTTGCGGAGTGCTTTTCTTCAGTCGGCGAGGTTGAACTCGTTGGGGGCCGGGAGATAAGACCAGATGTGGTTGCCGATGCTGATATTTTGTTGGTCCGCAGCGTTACACGGGTAGATTCGAGTTTGTTGGCCGAGACGGGCATTCGTTTTGTAGGTACTGCAACCATCGGCTTTGACCATATTGATATTGATTTTCTGCGTCGGAAGAATATCGGTTTTGCGTCTGCGCCGGGGTCGAATGCCAATTCTGCTGCTGAGTATGTGATAGCTGCGTTGCTCGAAATTGGGCAACGGAAGAAGATTGAGCTTGAAGGCAAATCTATTGGCATTATAGGTGTGGGAAATGTCGGCAGCAGGGTGGCTAAAAGGTGTAAGGCTTTAGGGATGAAGGTTTGTCTGAACGACCCGCCATTGCAGAGACAGAGCGGCGACACAAAGTATTTGCCGATAGAGGAACTTTTCGATTGTGATTTTATGACCTTTCATACGCCTTTAACCTTTGATGGTATCGACAAAACATTTCATTTAGCGGATGAAGGATTTTTCAAGTCGCTAAAGACTGGGTGTGTCTTTGTTAATACTTCGCGGGGTGGTGTGGTTGACTGCAAGGCCTTGAAAGCAGCGAGAGAGGCGGGGAAGTTGAAGGGCCTTGTACTTGATGTGTGGGAAGATGAGCCGAATATCGATACGGAACTTCTGGAAGTAGTTGATATCGGCACGCCGCATATCGCTGGTTATTCGCTGGATGGCAAGATTGCGGGTATGATTATGATTTATAAAGCTGCCTGTGAATATTTTGGGCTTGATGCCAAATTTGAGGTCAAGGATTTTCTGCCTAAGCCTGCTGTTGGTGAGCTGAAAATAGACCCGAACAGTGGTACTGAGCAGGAGGTAATGGCTGGTACTGTGGCGAAGCTTTACAGTGTTAGTGAAGATGACCACAAGCTCAGAGGGATTTTAAACAGGCCGGCAGAAGAAAGGGGCGAGTTTTTTGACAGTCTGCGGAAGAATTACCCTGTTCGGAGGGAGTTTCAGAATACGGAGATAATTTTAGAGACACCTTGTCAGGCTGTTGCTGAGAAACTGATTGGTATTGGATTCGAAAAATTAAAAAGTGAAGAGTAAAGAGGCAAAAGTAGAAAATAGCGGCGAGAATGTCGTCGAGTGGCCGAGCGGGAAGTTGGATTTTTCGGCTGGTTGTATTTTGATGGGGGTGCTCAATGTTACGCCAGATTCTTTTAGTGACGGCGGTCAATTCCTCGATTCTGAAAGGGCGATTGAACACGGCTTGCAAATGGCGGCCGAAGGTGCTGCGATAATAGATGTGGGTGGCGAATCGACTCGGCCTGGTTCTGCGTCAGTTTCAGCCGATGAACAAATAGAGCGCGTGGTTCCTGTGATAAAGGCGATTGCGAAAAAGGTAAACATTCCGATTAGCATTGATACTTATAGCCACGAGGTTGCTGAAGCTGCTTTGGATGCCGGGGCGGCGATGATAAACGATATTACAGCGTTGAGTGACGAACGGATGGCCGAACTGGCGGCACAGCAGCAGGTGCCGGTTGTCCTGATGCATATGCAGGGGACACCTGCGACTATGCAGGCTGAACCGAAATACGGGGATGTGGTTGAAGAGATTCTTCAATTTCTCCTGGGGCGGGCGAGACGAGCAGAACAATTTGGAATTCCAAAGGAAAGAATTTTTATCGACCCCGGAATTGGGTTTGGAAAGACGTTGGAGCACAATCTTTTGCTTTTAAGAAGTATTGATAAATTTGCAGCGAGCGGCTACCGTGTGCTTGTGGGTACGAGTCGAAAGAGTTTTATCGGCAAGATAACAGGTAAAGAAAAGCCGGCAGAGAGGTTGTTCGGCACCGCTGCAACGGTTGCCTTATGTGCTGCGGCGGGAGTTTCAATCGTGCGAGTCCACGATGTAGCAGCGATGGTTGATGTGGTCAGAATAGTCAATGCAGTAGAGCGTATGAAGGTGTGATATGAGTATAAGCAGTCACTTAGGTATTATTTTGTTGGTAATCGTGGGGGCGGTAACAAGCATTGGTGTTATCGTGATAGCGGCTATTGAAACAAGGCGTATGGAAAAGGAGCAGTCGCCCAAAATATCAAGTGCATCGAAAAAGAAGGGCGATAAAACGGGAGAAGAATCGTAGTACAGAACGGTTTATGTGCGGTAGTTTCAATTGTTTGTGTCTGCGATGTTACTGAAATGGCGGGCGTGGTAAAAGTGGTGGATGCTATTGAGCGGAAATGGCAGAACCGATTGAACGTATAACATTAGGGTATATAAAAGAGATGAAGCCATTTAATTATTGTCCTTTTTGTGGCTCAATGGATATATTTTTTGATGATATAAAGAAGTTCCATTGTAAAAAGTGTGCCTTTACCTTTTATCACAATGTTGCCGCGGCCGTTGCTGTAATACTGCAATACGAGGATAAGGTAATCCTAATCAGGAGAAGCGAGGAGCCATGTAAGGGGAAACTGGATTTGCCGGGCGGGTTTGCAGACCCGAAAGAGACTGTGGAAGATGCCGGAAAAAGAGAAATGGAAGAAGAACTGGGGATAGGTGTTAATAACTTGAGATATCTGGGCTCTTATCCAAATATTTATGAGTATAAAGGTGTGCCTTACAATACTTGTGATATATTCTTTTATTCTGAAATCGACACACTTCCCACAAATTTTGATAAGACCGAGATAGAAGAGTTGGTTTTAATAAATCCCTTAGAGGTTCCTGATGAGGAAATCGCATTCGAGTCAACAAAGGTAGGTTTGCGTCTTTTTGCTCGGAGCGTCTAAGTAATGAATGAAAAGATAAGTTTATGAAGTTATCGGTGTGAACTGTGTCCAGTCATAAATTGGTAAAACCATATTGGAATACATTCGCAGTAGGTTGCGGACTTAGTGAGGACTTAGTGCATTTTCCAGGGCTTCGTGGGTATTTTTGACGAATTTGAATTTTAGGCCTTTTTTTGCTTCTTTGGGGACACCGGGGAGGTCTTTTTTGTTGCGGGCGGGTAGGATGACGGTTTTTATGCCGGCCTGTTTTGCGGCGAGTATTTTTTCTTTCAGGCCGCCAACCGGTAAAACCAGACCACGTAAGGTTATCTCGCCGGTCATTGCCACGTCCGGCCGGGTTGGCTTTTGCAGGAGTAAGCTAATTAGCGAGATGAACATTGCGATGCCTGCACTTGGGCCATCTTTGGGGATTGCGCCTGCGGGGACGTGGATGTGGTAATCGAATTTGCTGAACCTGCTAGGTTCAATTTGTAGTTTTTTGGCGTTTGCCTTTACGATGGAAAATGCAGCCTGTGCACTTTCTTTCATGACATCGCCGATTTGACCTGTTAGCTGCAATCGGCCTTTGCCGGGCATAGATGCTGATTCAATGAAAAGCAGCTCTCCGCCTACGGGCGTGTAAGCCAAAGCGGTTGCCACGCCGGGTGTTCCTGTTCGCAGAGCCAGCTCCGACTCGAATTGCGCAGGGCCCAAGATTTTTGCAAGTTCTCTTTTGCCGATAGTTGCTCGGTTCTTTTTCTGCTTTGCTATTTCAGTGGCCACAGCTCTGCAGATGGCGGCTATGTTTCTTTCGAGATTTCGCACGCCCGCCTCACGAGTGTAGCTTTGAATTATCGCGAGTATCACTTCGTCTTTTATAGTCAGGCGGCCTTTTTTCAGGCCGTGCTCTTTGAGCTGGCGGGGAATGAGGTACTTTTTTGCGATGTTTAGTTTTTCGGTTTCGGTGTAGCCGGGCAGCTCGATAACTTCCATTCGGTCGCGCAGAGCAGGTGGAACCGGCTCGGTATAGTTTGCGGTGCCTATGAACATTACGGTAGATAAATTGAAGGGCTGGTCAAGGTAATGGTCTGTGAAGCTGAAGTTCTGTTCAGGGTCAAGCACTTCCAGCAGGGCACTTGCGGGGTCGCCCCTGAAATCTGCTCCGATTTTGTCCAGTTCATCGAGCATAAAGACGGGATTTTTACTGGCACACTTTCGCAGTTCCTGCAGGATTCTGCCGGGTAAAGCTCCGATGTAGGTTCTGCGGTGTCCGCGGATGTCTGCCTCGTCTCTTATCCCGCCGAGAGATATTCGGACAAATTTTCTTCCCATAGCGCGAGCAATGGATTTGCCGAGCGAGGTTTTTCCAACGCCGGGCGGGCCGACAAAACAGAGTATAGGGCTTTTGCCAGTCGGGTTTAGCTTGCGAACAGCGAGGAATTCGAGGATTCGTTGTTTTACCTTAGTCAGGTCATAGTGGTCCCGGTTTAGGATTCGCTGAGCCTTGTTGATGTCGAGCTGGTCTGTGGTCTGAATGGACCAGGGCAGTTCACAGACCCAGTCCAGATATGTCCGGATGACACTGTATTCCGGTGAAGCTGGTGGTATTTTGCTCAGTCTGTCCAGTTCGCGAAGGGCTTCCTGCTCGACCTTTTTTGGCATTTTGGCTTTTGCGATGTTTTTTCCGATTTGCTTTAGCTCATCGGTTCTGAGGTCTTTCTGGCCGAGTTCGGACTGAATGGCTTTTAGCTGTTCCTGCAGGAAGTATTCCCGTTGGTTTTTGTCTATAGATTCTCTGACTCTGCCTTGGATTTTGTGACTTAGCTCGAGAACCTCGAGCTGATGCGCGAGCACAACGGATATTTTTTCGAGGCGTTTGGCAGGGTTGAGTTCCTCGAGCAGCTTTTGTTTTTCTGTGATGCCAAGGCTAATATTGGCTGCCAGGAAATCAGCCAGTGCAGAAGGGTCTTCAATGTTCTCAAGCAGGACGGAGGCTTCTTCGGGCACATTAGGACTTAATTCGATGACGCGGTTTGCTGCCTGGCGGACGCTGACGATGAGTGCCTGAAGATTCTTTGTCATATTTGTTTTAACATTGAGGGTTCTGATTTTGGCCTTTAGGTATGGTTCTGTAGCTATGCGTTTCACTACTCTGAAGCGGGCTATTCCGTGAACCACGATGTTTATTGAGCCTTGCGGCATCTTTATGACTTTCAGAACCGAAGCAGCAGTTCCGACCGAGTAGAGCTTGTCGAAGCCTGGCTTTTCGGTTTCGGGATTGCGTTGTGTTATAAGCCCTATGATAGAGTCGTTAGGTTTGGTGTCAGCGAGCAGGGCTTTGCTTCTATCCCTGCCTATTGCCAGTGGTGTTACCGTGCCAGGATAAGCGACGGCATTTCTTATTGGCAGAATTCCGATTACGTCCGGCAGTTTGAATTCTTGATTGTTATCACGGTGCACTGTATCTCCATCATTCAAGTATGGCTCGAGACTTGCGGGGTCATCTTTTATCATTTAAGTCAACCAATCACTGCTAAAGAACAACGAATACTTGAGATTATAGGCCTTTATATTTACTCGACTATTTCTTTTCTAAACTTAAATGATACCCGATTAAAGCAAAAGTCATATGCGATTACTTAATACCTGCGTGGTAACTTTGCAAGGATTTTACAGGGGCTGAGTCAGTTCTAGCGGCAGCGATGCCTTTGACAGCCGCGGCGGCGGCAGCTGTAGTGGTAATGTATGGGATTTTGTATTTTATGGCTGCCTTGCGGATATAGGAATCGTCATGGGTGCCTAATCTGCCAATGGGGGTGTTTATAATAAGCTGAATTTCACCATTTTTTATGGCATCGACAATATTGGGTCTTCCTTCGTGCATCTTCAGGACTGGTTCAGCCTGGATACCGTTTTCGGCAAGATACTTTTGGGTACCGCTGGTTGCTTTTATTTTAAAGCCCAGTTTTTGGGAATCCCTGGCAATGCTAAGGGCACGAGCCTTCTCCGTATCGGTTACGGTTATCAGTATAGTGCCTTCGTTTGGTAGTTGTTGTTTTGCGGCCTGCTGTGATTTGAAGAATGCCAGGCCGAAGGAATCGGCCAGACCCAGTACTTCGCCGGTCGAACGCATCTCAGGACCTAAAATAGGGTCGACTTCCGGAAACATATTGAATGGGAAGACGGCTTCCTTAACGCCGAAGTGCGGGATAGAACGTTGCTTTAGGTTTAACTCGGAAAGCTTTTTGCCGAGCATGAGCTGAGTCGCCAGCCTTGCCATAGAGATGCCACAGACCTTTGAGACTATCGGCACGGTTCGCGAGGCCCTGGGATTGGCCTCAAGGACGTAGACGACGTCGTTAGCTATGGCGTACTGAATGTTCATTAAGCCCACTACTTTCAGTTCTACAGCGATTTTTCTGGTATACTCGCAGATAGTGTCAATATGCTGTTTTGGTATGCTGACAGGTGGGATTACACAGGCTGAGTCGCCGGAGTGAATGCCGGCCAGCTCGATGTGCTCCATGACAGCGGGGACAAAGGCGTCGGTTCCATCTGCGACAGCGTCGGCTTCGGCTTCAATAGCATCTTCGAGGAATTTGTCAATCAGGATAGGTCTTTCAGGGGATATCTCAACCGCTGCAGAGACGTAGTGTTTGAGCATATCTTCGTCGTGTACGACTTCCATAGCACGTCCTCCGAGGACGTAAGATGGTCTTACCATCAGGGGATATCCGATTCGTTTGGCGATGGCGAGTGCTTCCTTGATGTTGCTGGCCATACCGGATTCCGGTTGGGGGATGCCGAGCTTCTTCATCATAGCCCGGAAGCGGTCGCGGTCTTCGGCTAAGTCTATCATTTCGGGAGATGTGCCGATTATGTTTACACCTGCCTGGGCCAGTTCATTGGCGATGTTGAGTGGGGTCTGGCCGCCGAACTGGACAATGACGCCATCGGGTTTTTCGTTTTCATAGATGCTTAATACATCTTCAACGGTGAGCGGCTCGAAGTAAAGTTTGTCAGAGGTGTCATAATCTGTTGAGACGGTTTCAGGATTGCAGTTGACCATAATCGACTCGTATCCCTCGTCTCGTAGCGTAAAGGCGGCGTGAACGCAACAGTAGTCGAACTCGATTCCCTGTCCGATGCGGTTTGGACCTCCACCCAGGACCATTATCTTGTGTTTTTTGCTGGTCTTGACTTTGTTTGGGGCATTGTAGGTGGAGAAGTAGTAGGCTGCATTTTCAACACCGCTTACAGGAACAGGCTCCCATCCTTCAACCATTTTCAGTGAGGTGCGCTGTTGCCGAATCTGATGTTCAGGGATGCCGAGCAGTTTTGAGAGGTACCGGTCGGCGAAGCCGTCTTTTTTGGCCTGGATTAATAATTTGTTGGGTAGTGTTTTGCCTTTATATTTTAGAATTTTTTCTTCCAAGAAAACAAGCTCAGCCATTTGTTCTATAAAGTAGTGCTTAATGCGTGTTTTTTGGTAAAGTGTCTGCACATCAGCGCCTTTTCGAAGGGCCTCATACATAATGAACTGCCGCTCACTTGAAGGCGCGCTTAAGAGTTTTAAAAGTTCGCCCAGAGGAAGTTTGTTGAAATTCTTTGCAAAGCCAAGGCCGTGCCTGCCGATCTCGAGGGAGCGAATAGATTTTTGAAAGGCCTCTTTGTAATTTTTACCAATACTCATTACCTCTCCGACTGCGCGCATTTGGGTGCCAAGTTTGTCTTCGACACCGCGGAATTTCTCGAAGGCCCACCTGGAGAACTTGACGACAACATAATCTCCGGAGGGTGTGTACTTCTCGAGGGTACCATCCCTCCAATATGGTATCTCGTCGAGCGTGAGGCCTCCGGCGAGCAGTGAGGATACGAAGGCTATCGGGAATCCCGTGGCTTTTGATGCAAGGGCAGAAGAACGTGAGGTTCTTGGGTTGATTTCAATCACGACAACCCGGTCTGTATCGGGGTCGTGGGCAAACTGGATGTTTGTGCCACCTATGACTTTGATAGCATCAACAATGTCGTAGGAGTGTTTTTGTAGCCGTTTCTGCAATTCGTGGTCGATTGTCAGCATTGGTGCGGTGCAGTAGGAATCGCCGGTGTGGACGCCCATTGGGTCGACGTTTTCAATAAAACAAACTGTAATCTTTTGTCCCTTAGCGTCGCGGACGACCTCCAATTCCAACTCTTCCCACCCGAGGACGGATTCTTCGACGAGGATTTGTCCTATGAGGCTTGCGGAAAGGCCTCGAGCGGCTACTACGCGGAGTTCCTCGACATTGAAGACCGCGCCGCCGCCGGTTCCGCCGAGCGTATATGCCGGACGGATGACAACAGGGTACCCAAGTTCGTCGGCGATTTTTTCCGCTTCTTCCATACTGAAAGCGGGATCACTTTTTGGCATGTCGATGCCCAGCTGGTTCATCGTCTTTTTGAAGATGATACGGTCCTCCCCCCGCTCAATAGCATCAATCTCGACGCCAATGACTTTGACTCCGTATTTTTTGAGTGCGCCACAGCGGGCCAGTTCAGACGAGAGGTTAAGCCCACTTTGGCCGCCAAGATTAGGCAGTAGGGCGTCAGGTCGTTCCTTTTCGACAATTTTCACCATGCTTTGCAGGTCAAGCGATTCGATATAGGTTACGTCGGCCGTACCGGGGTCGGTCATGATGGTTGCAGGGTTGGAATTGACGAGCAGTATTTTATAGCCCAGCTTGCGAAGTGCCTTGCAGGCCTGCGTGCCGGAGTAGTCGAATTCGCAGGCTTGGCCGATGACAATGGGTCCGGAGCCGATTATCATTACTTTTTCTATGTCATCTCGTTTTGGCATTGGTGGTTCTCCTGTTTATTCTGTTTTGCTGAGCGTTTTGCTCTTGTAATATCAATTTTGCAGTTGGCCAGATTATATGAAAGGTAGTTGGAGTGTCAAATAAGAAAAGCGTATCAAGCTCGCGAACGGGATTGTTTCTTTGTTGTTTGATTTATCCCCAAGTGATAGCTTTGCAGGGATTTTACGGGGACAGGGCCTTTTCGACTGGCAGCGATACCTTTGACTGCGGCGGAGGCAGCAGCGGTTGTAGTAATATATGGTATGCCGTACTTGATTGCTGTCTTGCGGATATACGAATCGTCGGTGACGCTGAGCCTGCCGGACGGTGTGTTGACGATGAGCTGGATCCGGCCGTTCTTGATGGCATCGGCGATATTCGGTCTGCCCTCGTACATCTTGAGGATATGCTCAGCTTCGACGCCGTTGGCTGTCAAAAACCGATGAGTTCCTTCCGTGGCAACAATACTGAAGCCAATCTTCTTGAATTCTCTGGCGATCTGTAGCGTCTGAGCCTTGTCGCTGTCTATAACAGTTATCAGTATAGTGCCTTCGTTTGGTAGTTGTTGTTTTGCGGCCTGCTGTGATTTGAAGAATGCCAGGCCGAAGGAATCGGCCAGACCCAGTACTTCGCCGGTCGAACGCATCTCAGGACCTAAAATAGGGTCGACTTCCGGAAACATATTGAATGGGAAGACGGCTTCCTTAACGCCGAAGTGCGGGATAGAACGTTGCTTTAGGTTTAACTCGGAAAGCTTTTTGCCGAGCATGAGCTGAGTCGCCAGCCTTGCCATAGAGATGCCACAGACCTTTGAGACTATCGGCACGGTTCGCGAGGCCCTGGGATTGGCCTCAAGGACGTAGACGACGTCGTTAGCTATGGCGTACTGAATGTTCATTAAGCCCACTACTTTCAGTTCTACAGCGATTTTTCTGGTATACTCGCAGATAGTGTCAATATGCTGTTTTGGTATGCTGACAGGTGGGATTACACAGGCTGAGTCGCCGGAGTGAATGCCGGCCAGCTCGATGTGCTCCATGACAGCGGGGACAAAGGCGTCGGTTCCATCTGCGACAGCGTCGGCTTCGGCTTCAATAGCATCTTCGAGGAATTTGTCAATCAGGATAGGTCTTTCAGGGGATATCTCAACCGCTGCAGAGACGTAGTGTTTGAGCATATCTTCGTCGTGTACGACTTCCATAGCACGTCCTCCGAGGACGTAAGATGGTCTTACCATCAGGGGATATCCGATTCGTTTGGCGATGGCGAGTGCTTCCTTGATGTTGCTGGCCATACCGGATTCCGGTTGGGGGATGCCGAGCTTCTTCATCATAGCCCGGAAGCGGTCGCGGTCTTCGGCTAAGTCTATCATTTCGGGAGATGTGCCGATTATGTTTACACCTGCCTGGGCCAGTTCATTGGCGATGTTGAGTGGGGTCTGGCCGCCGAACTGGACAATGACGCCATCGGGTTTTTCGTTTTCATAGATGCTTAATACATCTTCAACGGTGAGCGGCTCGAAGTAAAGTTTGTCAGAGGTGTCATAATCTGTTGAGACGGTTTCAGGATTGCAGTTGACCATAATCGACTCGTATCCCTCGTCTCGTAGCGTAAAGGCGGCGTGAACGCAACAGTAGTCGAACTCGATTCCCTGTCCGATGCGGTTTGGACCGCCACCGAGGATGAGGACTTTTTTGCGAGGTGTTCGAATGCTTTCATTTTCGCTTTCATAGGTTGAATAGTAATAGGGGGTGAAGGCCTCGAATTCCGCGCCGCATGTGTCCACTGCCTTGTATACAGGTTTGACGCTGAGTTCGCTTCGCATCTGGCGGATGGAACGCTCGTCTTTTCCCAAGAGCCCGGCAAGCTGTTTATCGC